>CAYQVN010000049.1:0-10462 GCA_964420895.1 uncultured Nitrospirota bacterium
GTCAGTACATGGGGACTGTCCGGCGCTTCGGGAATGCCTTTGCCAAGGCGCAGATCGCCTCCGGGACCTATCTGCCCCATGAGGGGAATGCCTTTATGAGCGTCCGTGATCGTGACAAGGAGCCGCTCCTGAAGACGGCGCAGAAACTGATCCGTCTCGGTTTCACGATTATTGCCACCCGGGGCACGGCGGGGTATCTGAAAGAACAGGGGATTGCCGCAGAAGAGGTGAACAAGGTCAAGGAGGGAAGACCCCATATCGTGGACCGGATCAAGAACCGGGAGATCGCTCTGGTCATTAATACGCCTACCGGGACGGACTCTAAACTTGATTCCTTCTCGATCCGGCGGACGGCCCTGACCTATGGGGTTCCTTACTTTACAACCGTCGCCGGTGCACGGGAAGCGGTGAACGGAATTGAAGCGATTCTGGAAAATGAGATGCATGTCATGCCGATCCAGGAGTACCACAACATCTAAGTGGTCCTGTTCGTAAATACTGCGACCCTCAAATGCCACCGTATTTACGAATAGGGCCACTAAACAACAAAAGGGGAGAAACAAGTTTCATGAACTCGAAGGTACCCATGACCCCCCTGGGGCACAAACAGCTTCAAATGCAGTTGAAAAAACTCAAACAAGAGGAACGTCCTCAGAATGTCCGTGATATCGCCGAGGCTCGCGCCCACGGCGACTTGAGTGAAAATGCCGAATACCATGCGGCGAAGGAGCGACAGAGCTTTATTGAAGGAAAGATCGCCGAACTCAATTCCAAGCTTGTCAGGGCTGAGGTGATCGATCCTGCAAAAATCAAGACGCAACGAGTCAGCTTCGGTCTGCAGGTTACCCTGGTAAATCTGGCCACGGAAGAAGAGGTGACCTATCAGATCGTCGGGGAAGATGAAGCCGACATCAAGGCGGGCAAGATCTCCGTCTTCTCGCCGGTCGCCCGGGCCATGATCGGCAAAGAGATTGGAGAAGAGATCGAGGTTCGTGCCCCCGGCGGTATTATCGGTTATGAAATCCTGGATATCCAATGTCCCGACACGTCATCCGGAACGTGAATTCTGAAATTCTTGAGAATCAGGAACTGGCTGTACAGACCTATCGGCTGACCCTCTCTCTCGATGAGGATCTCCATTCCTTTGCTCCAGGCCGGTTTGTTATGGTGCAGGCGTCCACTGCGTGGGATCCTCTCCTGCGCCGGGCCTTTTCCATTCATGATGTTTCCCCGCAACAACTCAGCATTCTCTACCGGGTGGTAGGGCGCGGTACGGAATGGATTTCCCGGAGAAAACCGGGAGATACGCTGAACCTGGTCGGTCCTCTGGGAACCGGTTTTGATCTCAACTCCCCGATCCGCAAAGCCCTCCTGATTGCCGGTGGAATGGGCATTGCTCCCTTCTCGTTGTTGGCCAAAAGATTGCGGGAGCAGGACGTAGAGGTACTGCTTTTTTATGGCGCCCGGACGGCCAGTGAACTGGTCGCTGTCGATGCCTTGCAGGCTGACGGCGTCTCGGTCCTGACGGCGACCGATGACGGCAGTCGTGGGGAGACGGGAACCATTACCGGTCTTTTTCAGAAACATTTCCGCAAGGTGGAACCCGCCGCAGCCTTCAAGGTCTATGCCTGCGGACCCCTTCCCATGCTCTTTGAGGTAGCCCGCATTACCCGCGATACCGGTGTCGCCTGTGAGGTCTCTCTCGAATCGACGATGGCCTGCGGGATGGGGACCTGCATGGGTTGTGTCATGGAAACCGTCAAAGGCTATCAACGAGTCTGTCGTGAAGGGCCGGTTTTTGATGCCGAAGAGTTGTTATTGCAGGGAAAGTGAGGGAGTCTTGCAAGAGACCCTGTGCCGGATGATTGTCATGCTTGATCATACTCATAATCATAATCTTAATCTTACTCTTAATCATAATCTTAATCTGACTCCGGTGTCTGAACTCTATGCCGGTTTTGAAAGAATCCCTCTCATGGCAGGAGAGAAGACAGCATGACTTCAAAGAACACCCCCCCCGATCTTTCGGTGAACCTCGGCGGAATTCAAATGAAGAATCCCGTGATGACGGCGTCAGGGACGTCCGGTTACGGCGAGGAGATTGCCGAGATCTATAATCTGTCCTCCCTGGGTGGATTGACCGTCAAGGGGCTTTCCTTGAAGCCGCAGCAGGGGAATCCTCCTCCGAGGATTTGCGAAACCCCGGCCGGTATGCTCAACGCCATCGGGCTGCAGAATATCGGTGTCCAAGCCTTTATCGAAGAGAAACTTCCTGTGTTGCGAAAACTCGATGTTGCCGTGATCGCCAATGTTTACGGCCATCGAGGGGAAGACTATGCCGAAGTCGCACGTCTTCTGACGGAGGCGGGGGGGGTCGACGGCATTGAACTCAATATCTCCTGTCCCAATGTGAAAAAGGGAGGGATGGCCTTCGGGACGGATCCGGTGGCGACAAAGGAGGTCGTCCGGTTGGTGCGCAAGTCCACCCCGCTTCCATTGATTGTCAAGCTATCTCCGAACGTGACGGACATCACCGAATTTGCTCGCATTGCCGAAGGGGAAGGGGCCGATGTCCTTTCGCTCATCAACACCCTTCTGGGGATGGCCATCGATATTTCCACCCGCCGTCCCAAACTGGCCAACGTGATGGGAGGTCTCTCCGGTCCGGCGATTCAGCCGGTGGCATTGCGGATGGTCTACCAGGTTGCTCAGGTAGCGAAGGTCCCGCTGATTGGTATGGGAGGTATCATGAATGCCGGTGATGCCGTGGCCTTTCTGTTGGCCGGCGCCTCGGCTGTTGCCATTGGTACGGCCAACTTTGTCGACCCCATGGCCCCGGTCCATATTGTAGAGGGGATCCGGGAGTACATGACGGAAAAGGGAATCGATTCCATGGAGGTGCTGGTGGGAGCCATGGAGAAGGATGTTTAAGGGATGAAAATCTTTCTTGCAGTCATGCTTGCGGTCTGCCTTGCCTGCTCCTCTCCTACGGTACAATCCCGGCAGATCACCCTTTCGATCTTCCACACCGGCAATGTGGCCGGGGAACTGGAACGTTGCGGCTGTTCGGAAAAACAGCTCGGTGGTGTGGCCCGGCGCAAGACCCTCTACGACCGTTATCGTTCCGACCATACTCTCCTGATTGATTCCGGAGATGTCTTCTTCGGCTCTTTTCACGACCTCATTGGCAGCCCTGCTTTCTATGCCCTCAAAACGGCGGCGATGGTTCGTGCCATGAACCGGATCGGCTACGATGCTGCCGCCATCGGGGATTATGATTTTGCCGAGGGGGCGGGTTTTCTGATGGAAGGTGTGAAGGAGTCAGGCTTTCCCTTCCTTTGTGCGAACCTTCTTGATCCACAGGGTAACCCGGTCCTGGAGCCTTCCCGAGTGATCCACCGGGGCAGTTTGCGCATCGGTCTGGTTGCTTTTCTCGACGACCATGTGGTAACCGAGCGATATCGTAACTCCCTGGATAACCTGCGTATTATCGATCCTTTCGATGCGGCGAAAAAAGTGCTGCCTGAACTGCAACAGCAGAGCGATCTGGTGGTTGCACTGCTCCATTTCAATCTTACCGATCCCGATGCCTTTCTCAAGGCGAACCCCGAAATCGACGTTGCCTTCACCGGACACCACGTGGGCGCAGGGACGGCGCGGAAGGTGGGTGGCGCTGTTGTCGTCTCCGATGGTGAGCTGGGAAAGAAACTCGGCCGGTTGACCTTGCAACTGGATGGGGAGAGTCGGATCGTCTCCTTCGATGCGACCATGATTCCTGTAGAGGAAGAGCTCGAGGAGGACCGGCAGGTGCAGGAAGTTGTCACCGATTTTAATCAGCAGGTGCGGCAGAAAATGTTTTCTGAAGATGTTTTTTTTCTTCCATTGAAAAAAGATTTACACACCTATCTTGGTGCCGAATCGTGTGCACCCTGTCACCCGGTGATTTTTCAGAGATGGTCGAACACACCTCATGCTTACGCTTTCAGCACTTTAAAGGAACAAGGGAATGAGTACAATCCGGAGTGCGTGGTCTGTCATGTTGTGGGCTATCGGGCGCGCGGCGGATTTACCGGGGCTGCAAAAACCCCGCACCTGTTAAACGTGCAATGCGAGTCCTGTCACGGGTCCGGCTCCGAACACCCCCAGGCAAAGCCAATGGTAGCAATGGTTCCCGAGGAGGTCTGCAGGAAATGTCATAATGACAAGCACAGTCCCGCCTTCGATTATCCAACCTATTTTTCGATTTCAAACCAGTGTACTCTTCCCTGAAGAATTTCCGATTCCCTCTGCCCGCTGCGCATGGACAGGCAAATTTCAACTTACCCTCATTCCCGCGCGGCTGCTGTCCGTCACAGAATGTCATCGTGTGACAAAAGCATTTTGCTCATTCATGTTCATTTTGTATATTAACTAAAAATAGGAATGACAAATTATATTGTAAAAAAGTTGACATATTTCGCTTGCAATCTATTTTCCGTTATGCTATTTTGAGTTAGAGATTTTATTTAAGCTGTTTTAAGAGGGGTAAGTGATTAACCCTCTGATTTTAGGCGAAGGTCATTTTTACCAACCACACAAAGGAGGACTAAAAATGGCAACAGTGAAGAAGAAGGCGAAGAAGGTAGTCAAAAAAGCGGCGAAAAAGAAGGTAGCCCCGAAGAAGAAGACGGTGGCGAAGAAGAAGGTCGCAAAGAAGAAAGTCGCCAAGAAGAAGGTCGCAAAAAAGAAGGTAGCCAAGAAGAAGGTCGCGAAAAAGAAAGTGGCGAAGAAAAAGGTCGCAAAGAAGAAGGTAGCCAAGAAGAAGGTCGCAAAGAAGAAAGTCGCCAAGAAGAAGGCTCCGGCCAAGCGATGTGCGGCAAAGACCAAAGAAGGGAAACGCTGCAAGAACATGGCGAAGTCTCCTTCGAAATTCTGCAGGGCCCACCAGAAAAAGAAATAATCCCCCAAAGATCTTTTGGATGCCCAGGCAAACCCGCCTTGCCTGGGCATCCGGTTTGTTCTCCCTTCCTCCTCTTTCTCATGTTTTTGTGATTGACAGATGCAAGGCCTTCAAGGGATACTGAAACTATCAGGGGAAGTGAAAAGAGTCTGACCCGTTGAGGGGCGGACTGACTTGAATCTGAGCCGATTCACATTTTTTCCAAACGATTGTTCAAGGTGAATCCCGGAGGCGCATGTTGTTGCCGTACACGACCGGCGGTGCTCCGAGGTGTGGACGGCTCAGTATGATGAAGTGGGTAAACATCCTTGTCGTAGTAATCATCAGCATTGTCTTCGGTCTTTCTGTAGAATCTTCTCAGAACCGGATTCCTTCACAACCTGATTTGGATCCAGTCACAGCGGATCTTTCTCCTTATGTAGACGCGTCTGTACCGGGAGCGTCGGAACAGCTGCAGTCGGGGATCAGGCTGAACGGTTTTGTGGAAAAGTATGAAAGGATGCTGCAACAGGAAAGTCTCCATCAGAATGCTTCGGGGAACCCTGCAAACGGCGGAACGTTTCATGTAAACGAACCTGTCAAGATCGGTGTGGCCCTGCTCTTCGGTAGTCAACTCTATTATGGTATTTTCTCTCTCGGTGCGGTTGTCTTTCTGTTAGTCCTCTTCCTGATTTTCCTGCTCACCGTTTTTCGTCGCACACTCTATCAGTGGATGGGGATCCCCTCGTCACTGCATGCAGTGCTGTCCCGGGGGGACAACAAGGTTCCGGGGATCGGTAAAGGGAACAGCGCGGAGGGGGCAGGTCTGAATCACGATCAGGTGGAGATGCGAGGGGAACTGAAGAAGATTCGTTTCCCGGATCTTCTGCAACTGCTTTCCTCCTGTGAGAACACGGGGACCCTGGTGGTGCAAAACAACCATGAACAAAAGTCTCTCTCTATCCGTGAAGGGAAAATCTGTTTCGCTTCCTGCATGGACAAGGACAAAAAAAACAAACTCGGGTATCTGCTTTACAAACTTGGGAAGATCACGAAGTCTGAACGCAGACGGGCACTGGTCCTCTGCGCACAGAATCCCTCCAAACGGCTGGGGCAAGCCTTGATCGAGATCGGCGCGATCGACCGTGAAGGACTCCAGGAGACCTTGCGGATCCAGGCGGAAGAGATCGTCTATTCTCTCATGGCTTTTCCGGAGGGTCGTTTTGAGTTTGTCAATGAAGCGCCTCCCGTCGACTCCAACGAAGCGCTCTCCCTGGACGTGATGAACCTTGTGATGGAAGGCGCCCGTCGTGAAGACGAATGGGAGAACATGCGTGCCGTTCTTCCTTCCCTGGAGGTGATTCTCGATTTTGCAACGGACGGCGCCGTCCCCGTAGATGGCGCCCAACTGACAGAAGATCAGGGGCTGATTCTGGGACTGATTGATGGAGAGCACACGGTCAGCGAAATCTGTGCACGGACCCCGCTGGTCGATTTCGAGGTCTGTAATTTTCTCTGCCGGATGATTCGTCAAGGCGTACTGCAGGCGGTAGAGGTGCTGCCCGATGGAGTTGCCTGATTATATTTCTAAAGTTTTGTAAGGAGGTTGCCGACAAGTAAGATGAGAAAGTATTTCAATCCTGTAAACTTCAGACGGAAGATCATTAGTATCATGAAGCGGACCACGCTGCTGTTCCTTTTTGCCTTTTTCTTCGTCATTCTTCAGCATGACATGCTGGGGGCCCGTTATAGTAGCGGCGGGGTGGAACTGGTCAAGTTCATGACCCTGGAGAATCCTTACTGCAAGACACAGATTTTTCAGGAATATAACAAGTATGATGAAATCAATAAGTATTTGCGGATCGCTTTTGTGGTCTTTCCGAGCTTCATTCAGGAACGCATCGGTTTGCGTCTGAATGAGGATCTTTTCCACATGCAGAAGAACGAGTTGGAGATCCAGATTATTTCCGATAAGACCCTCAACAGCCGGGTGATCGGTCGTTACGGATTGCTTCTTCCCGTGGAGGGGCTCTATGATTCGCAGACCCGGACCGTCTATATCTCCAAAGACTACGATACCCGGACCCTGGTCCATGAGTATTTTCATTTCCTCCGGGATCTTTCCGGCATTGCCATTGATCAGGAAAAAGAAGAGGAACTGGCCGAGCAGTTCTCCAACCTGATCATCGATTCCACGGAGAAAGAGGGCTTTGTGATGAGCTCCTTGAATGAACCCCGTCCTTAATCGTTTGCCTTCCTGATTAGCCTATAAGACTCGGAACTTTCTTTCAGCTTTGCAATCCCATCGTCATCGGTTATACTTCTCTGGAAGAAGGAGAAGCAACCTTGGCCACCATGCTTTCCATACATCCGGTGAACCCTCAGGGACGTCATATCCAAAGAGCGGTAGAGGTCTTGAAGTCCGGTGGTGTGATTATCTACCCGACCGATACAATCTACGGTTTCGGTTGTGATATCACCCGACCCCAGGCCGTGAACCGGATTATTCGTATTAAGGGAAGGGACCCGAAGAAGCCCCTCTCCTTTGTCTGTGCCGACCTGACCCACATCAGTCATTATGCCATGGTTTCCAACTTTGCCTATCGCATCCTGAAACGCTATCTCCCCGGTGCTTATACCTTTGTCCTCCCGGCCAGCCGCGAGACTCCACGGACCCTCTGGAGCAAAAGCCGGACCGTAGGGATCCGAATCCCGGACCATCCCGTGCCGCAGACGCTGGTGGAAGCGCTGGGGAATCCGATTGTCAGTACCAGTGCCAACCGGAGTGACGAAGAGGTCCTGACGGACCCGGACGACTTGCAGGAATGTTTCGGTAAGGAAGTTGATCTGATTCTGGGGTGCGGCCTACTCCCCGTCCAGCCCTCCAGTGTTATCTCTCTTTTGGACAACGAAGTGGAGGTCCTCCGGGAGGGGGCAGGCGATCTCCGGGATTTTGAATAGCAATAGCGGGAGAGGTCAAGATGGAACGACGGATTCGGATCCGTGCCGGAAGGATTGAAGTCGAGGCGACCCTCGATGAGAGCATCACGGCAAAGAAGGTCTACGAGGCATTGCCCATCGACGGGGTCGTCAATACCTGGGGAGATGAGGTCTATTTTGAGATCCCTGTTGTAGCCGATCTTGACGAGACAGCCCGGGATGTTGTAGAGCGGGGGGACCTGGGCTACTGGCCGACGGGACGGGCCTTCTGCATCTTTTTCGGCCCCACCCCGATGAGCCGGGGGGACGAGATTCGTCCGGCGAGTGCCGTAAATGTTTGCGGTCGTCTTCATTCGGACCCGGCACTGCTCATAAAGGTGAAAAGCGGAGAGGCAATCAGGATAGAAAGGAACAGCCATCATGACGGATCGGATCTGTAAGCTTCTGGAACAATACCGTACTGTTGCCGTGGTGGGGCTCTCCCCGAAGCCGGAGCGGGACAGCCATCGTGTCGCCCGATTTCTTCAAGAGCAAGGATTTCGGATTATCCCCGTCAATCCGGGACAGCAGGAGATCCTTGGGGAGACCTGTTATCCCTCGTTGAGCGCCATCCCGGAACCGGTAGAAATTGTCGATGTCTTCCGTCGTTCCGAGACGATCCCGCCGATCGCCGAAGAGGCCCTGCAAATCGGGGCCAAGGTCTTCTGGATGCAGTTGGGGATCCATAATGATGAAGCGGTGAAGATGCTTCACGATGCCGGGATGGAGGTGGTCATGGACCATTGCATCAAGGTCGAGTACATGCGTTGTCGGCAGGGTTGAAGGCTGCGAAAAAAATTCGTCTGCAGGTTGGAAGGGAGAGCGTGTTGATTCAAAAAAGATGGACCTTATTATTGTGCTGCTTCTTCGTCCTGGTGCAGGGGGGCTTCACTGCTGCTGCGGAAGTGACGGTGAAGATCCTGCCGGACACCATCTATCCCGGCCAGGCGATCTGGGTGCAACTTGTCGCTTCAGAAAAGCTGACGGAAGTGACAGGGGAATTTCTCGGGCAGCAACTCCGTTTTTCCCCGGCAGAGGAGGGGAGACGGTGGTCGACCCTGGCGGCCGTGGGTTTGAAGACGGCCCCGAAGGAGCATTCCTTTTCCTATAAGGGCCGTTTGCCGGACGGAGCGGAGGTCAATGGAACTCGTAAGATTACCGTTCGAAAAAAGGAGTTTCCCGTCGAGCGGATTACCGTCCAGAAGAAATATGTCGATCTTTCCAAAGAGGATCTCTCCCGCGTCCATCGTGAAAAGAAAAGACTGGGTGAACTTTACAAAAAACAGAGCCCCGAGGCGATGTGGCTTGCGGGATTCACCGCTCCTGTCGAAGCGGAGCGGGGAAGCCCCTTCGGTTTGCGCCGATTTTTCAACGGGGAACCCAGAAGCCCCCATTCCGGCGCTGACCTGCGGGCCGGGGCCGGAACACCGGTGCAAGCCCCCGACGAAGGTCGAGTGGTCATGGCCGCGAATCTCTTTTTCAGCGGCAACACGGTGATCCTTGATCACGGCGGCGGGCTCTACACCCTCTATGCACATCTCGAAGACTTTGTAATTCAGGAAGGACAAAAGGTCCCACGGGGGGCGGTCTTGGGACATGTGGGCGCCACAGGACGGGTAACGGGGCCTCATCTTCACTGGGGTGCCCGGCTCAACGGTGTACGGGTCGATCCTTTCTCGCTGGTGGAACTGCCCCTGCGTGACCGGGATATCAACGGGGAGACCAGAGATAGAGAAAAGGAGACGCGGCCCAGGGCAGGCGATTCTCCAGATCAATCAGATTAATCTCTGTAACCGGCGCGAAGGGGAGGGCTGAATAGATGTTCTCCGCATAGGCATCAGGAAGATGATAGAGGACGACCTTCGCCTTCTTGAGCCCCGCCATCTTTTTCACTTCTGCAACGGCATCCTCCAGATAACCGATCCGATCGATGAGGTGATTTTCCAGGGCCTGATCAGCAGTGTAGATCCTTCCATCGGCAAGTGTTAGTACATCTTCCCGGCTGAGACCTTCCCGGTTTTCTGCGACGGTGTCGACAAAACGGTTATAAAGGGCATTGATGGTCCCCTGGAGGATTTCTTTTTCTTCCTCCGATTGAGGACGGAAAGGTGAACCAATATCCTTGAGCGCGCCCGACTTGACGGGGGTGTTGGCAATGCCGATCTTGTCGAGCAGTTCTTCGACATTGAACTTCTGCAGGATTACCCCGATACTTCCGGTAATACTCGTCGGTTGGGCAAAGATCCGGTCGGCGGCGACGGCGACATAGTATCCCCCCGAGGCTGCAGCATCATTCATCTGAGCGACGACGGGGACTTTCTTTTTCTTCTTGAAGCGTTGGATCTCCTGATAAATTGTGTCGGAGGCGGTTACGGTCCCGCCAGGGCTGTTAATCCGAAGAATCACGCCGCGGACTCTTTTGTCCTTCTCCGCCTTGCGGAGTTTCTCCTTCACATCCCGGAGGAGAGTCACCGGCGGGGCATAGGGACGGGTTGCGGGAACGTCGTTCAGAAATCCCGTGATATCGAGGAGGAGGATCTTGTCCCACCCCTTCCCCTCGACGAC
>CAYQVN010000050.1:0-10401 GCA_964420895.1 uncultured Nitrospirota bacterium
CGGAGGATATCTCCTGCTGCTGATCTCACTTTGTGGCGGATTCTTCCTGACCGTCCGAACACAGAAAGAAAAAAGCTTTTATCTCGGTCTGGCGGCGTTCTTCGCCATACCATTCATTTATACCCTCTCCCGAAGTTCCTGGATCGCCATGATTCCTATGATCGGGACCTTTCTCTACTTCAGCCAACGCAAGACGATCCTCATCTACTTTACGATCCTTGCAATCGCCCTGACGCCGCTGCTGGCGCCGGAAAGTGCCAAGGACCGGTTCCGCTATACCTTTCAAAAAAACAGGCATCTTTCCGTCGAGGTCGGCGGGGTGACCCTTGATCCATCCACCTCCGCACGAGTCAGCAGTTGGCAACAGTGTCTGAAGGATTTTGTCCATCACCCCCTACTGGGGTATGGGGTCACCGGATACGGGTTCATCGACGGGCAGTATTTTCGCACCTTAGTGGAGCTGGGGCTCATGGGGATGATCATGCTCTTATATCTTTTTGTTGTAATCTTTCGGGAGGTCCTGTCGATCTACCGCCGGAGCCGCTCCGAGTATCATAAAGGTCTGGCCCTGGGGATGCTGGCCGGTTGCACCGCCATGTTCGTTCATGCCATCGGGGCCAACACCTTCATCATTGTCCGGATTATGGAACCCTTCTGGTTTTTGATCGGCCTGGTTGTCATGCTGCCCGCCCTGCAACAGGAATCAGCGAACCCCATGCCGGTTCAGAATCTTGCCCACACGGGGAATCAGGTCGTCCTGCCGGGACGTCCGATGACGGAGTAACGGTCGTGTCCATTCCCCTCTCGCAACTGCTTGTCCGGAACACACTCTTTAATGCCCTGGGAAAATCATGGGGGATTGTGCTGAATCTCCTGCTGGTCCCTTTTCTGGTTACCTATCTCGGCGTGGAGCGTTTCGGGTTGTGGGCGCTGCTCGCTGTGCTCTCCGGCTATTTCGGCCTCATCGATTTCGGTTTCGGTTCTTCCTTTGTCAAATATGTGGCCGCCTGCCATGCCCGGTCCGATACGGAAGGGATGAACCAGGTTGTTCGAGTCGGCATTCTTTATTATTTCGTGATTGCACTGTTCCTCTGCCTGCTGATCTTTCCCTGGATTCCAGAGGTAATGCATCTCTTCAAGGTCTCTTCGAACCTCTTTGCCGAGGCCCGCTTCGTCCTGGGAACGGCCCTGATCGTCCTGGCCGTACAGAACATCTTCGCCGTCTTTGGAGCGGTCCTGAACGGTCTGCAGCGGATGGATGTGACCAACAAGATTAACATGGCGGTTGCCACGGTCCGCGCCTTGGGAATGGCCGTCTGTATTGTTTTCGATTTCGGTCTCAAAGGGTTGATGGTGAATCAGCTCTTTGTTTCACTCCTCAAGGGTCTTGTCATGCTCCGGGCCGCCTATTGCGTTCAACCGCAATTGCGGCTGCGCCCCTGGACCTTTCCGGCAAGTCTCTTTCGTGAGATGTACGGGTTTGGGGCTAAGGTCCAAGTCAGCCGGATCGCCCAGATGATCGCCTTTCAGATGGACCGGGTCCTGATTGGCCTTTTTTTTAATGTCACACTCGTTGCCTTTTACGACATCGCCATCCGGATCAGTACCGCTATGCGCGCTTTTCCACTCATGCTGACTTCGGCCATCGTGCCGGCAGCCTCGGAACTCGATACACAGAAAAACCGCTTTGCTCTGGTCAATCTTCATCTGCGGGGGGCGAAGTATCTGATCTTCCTGAGCACGCCCCTCGTCTGTTTCGTCATCATTCATGGGGCGGCGCTGATCCGTGTCTGGGTCGGTCCCGGTTTTGAAAAATCGGTGGGGGTCCTCCAGTTTCTGGCCCTCGGCTATTATCTGAATCTGGTCAGCGGCACGGCGAGTACCATTGCCATGGGGATGGGGCGTCCCGATCTGGAGATGCGTTACGGCATCGTGATGGCGTGTCTAAACCTCGCCCTCAGCCTGATCCTTATCATGACGATCGGGTTTTATGGCGCCGCCCTGGGAAGCGCCCTTTCTCTTGCTGCCGGTTCCCTCTATTTCATGGTCCTCTTTCATCATTTGATTGACCTGCCCTTCGGGCGGTTTCTCAGACTCTTTCTCTGGCCCCTGACGGCATCCATTGCTGCGCTCTTCTCCACTGCTTTATTATTGCAGGGAATGGCGCCGACCTTCCCTGATGCGGGGAGAGGGGGCCTTGCCCTTTTTCTGGGGACGACCGCCGTCCTTTTTGGATTGCTCTATCTTCTCTTCCTCCGTTTTGCTTCCTACTTTGAGCGAGACGAACTACTGCCGTTGCTGCAGAAGCTGCCCTGGAGCCGGGCCGTCCTCGGGAGATCGTCATGAGCGGAGGGATCAAATATAGGGAATACCGTGATTCCGAATATACCTCGCTGCACCGGATCGCGCGACGGATTCCGGAAGGGGCCCGGGTTCTCGATGTAGGATGCGCCACGGGATACCTTGGCAGACTCCTTCGAGAAAAGGATTGCGTCCTCTACGGGATCGAGGGGAACGCTGAGGCGGCTGCCGTCGCGGCACAGGAATACCAACAGGTCTTTGTAATCGACCTGGATGCATTTGACCCCGTCGACGATGAGATCCCGGAAGTTGATGTGCTGGTCTTCGGCGACATCCTGGAACATCTGAGACACCCGGAAAATCTTTTGGGGCGGTTGGGCGCGTTGCTGACGGAAGGAGGAACGGCCTTGATCTCCGTGCCGAACGTGGCCAACTGGTCGATGCGCTTCCATCTGCTTCGAGGGAAATTCGAATATGTCCGATACGGGGTCCTCGATGAGAGCCACATGCGGTTTTTTACTCTAGATTCGGCCCACAAAATGATTCGAGAGGCGGGCTTTGAAATTCGAGAAATTGACTTTACGCCGGGGTTGGACAAACTGGTCCCCTACCGGCAAATGGTCCACCGGTTTCTGGAAGGATTCGATGGCTATCTTCGTTTTGTGGACCGTTTGACCCGGCGATTTCCACGACTCTTCGCCCATCAGTTGATCTTTTTTGCACAGAAGGGTGCGTGATTTCCATGACCACAGTTTGTGCCGAAAAGAAATTGTTTTCGACGGTATTGCTCGATCAGCCGTTGACGGTGATTATCGTCAACTTCAACGGTCGGGAGGATCTCCCCGATTGTCTCGATTCCCTGCGAAAACAATCCTGTAAGACCTTTCAGGTGCTCCTGCTGGATAATGCTTCTGCCGACGGGTCCGTCGATTTTCTCCGGGACCATTATCCTGAAGTGCATCTGATAAGGAGCGACGAGAATCTCGGTTTTTGCGAGGCGAATAACCGCTGTCTGCAGAAGGTGCTCAAGTCGAACAGTGACTATGCCTTCCTTCTCAATGCCGATACCCTCCTCGATCCAGACTGCCTGGATCGTTTGATGGAGACGGCGGAAGAGGAGCGGGACTTCGGCATCTTTTCCCCGAAGGTCCTCCAGTATCCTGAGACGGAGAAGATCTATTATGCAGGCGCCCGGATCGACCTGATGCGCGGAATCGCCGTTCATACAGAAATGCACCGGCACGACGGGGCGGTCGACCACCGACCCGGTCCGACAGGGCCCGTCTGCGGTTGCAGCATGCTGATCCGGAAAGAGACGTTGCAGCGGATCGGATTGTTCGATCCGGCTTTCTTCGCCTATTTTGAGGACACCGACCTGTCCCTTCGGGCGACCGCTGCCGGTGAGGGATGTTACTACGTCCCGCAAGCTGTGCTCTACCACAAGGGAGGAGCCGACTACACGCCCCGTTCCCTCTATTACTATCTGCGGAACCGCTTTTTTCTGATCCGTCGTCATGCCCGCTGGTATCACAAACTCTATTTCTATCCCTTCATTCTGAAAAATCAGCTCCAGGCGATCCGTCATTACCGGCAGTGTGGAGAGTTTCTGATGGCTGAGTCATGCCGACAGGCCCTCTGGGACGGGCTGTGCAATCGAGGTGGAAAACGGACAGAGGGCTTCTCATGAAGGATGGTTCCAACATTTCCGTTGTGATTCCCGTTTACAACGGGGCCGCAACGATTGAGGCCTGTTTGAACAGCCTCCTCCATCAGGCGGTTGCTCCTCTTGAGGTGATTCTTGCCGACAACGGGTCTTTCGACGGGACAGAGGAATTGGTGGATCGTTTTGCCGAAGCGCATCCTGAACTGCATCTGTCGAGAGTGGTGGAGCAGCGCAGGGGTCCTTCCGCGGCACGCAACCGGGGGGTGCAGTCCAGCCGGGGCGGAATCATTGCCTTTACCGATGCCGATTGCATCCCCGACCGGTACTGGATCCGGGACGTTCAGGAGGCCTTCCAGAACCATGATCCCGGTGTTGTGGCCGGCAATATCCAGGGGTATCGTCCCGCCAACCTGGTTCAGGAATTTCTCTCCCTCTATACATTGAGAGGGTCCACCCGTTCCCGGACTTTCCGTAAATTCACTCTGACGGAGGGGGGGTTCCCCACGGCGAATCTTGCCGTTAAAAGGGAGGTCTTCAATGCCGTGAAAGGTTTTGATGAGGAGATGTTTATCGCCGAAGATCATGACTTTTGTGCCCGGGTGATGGAGGCGGGGTATCCGGTCCGGTATATTGCAGAAGGGTTGGTGCGGCACATTCATCGCGGATCATTCTTTTCTCTTCTCAGGCAGAGCTTCGGTTATGGTGTGGGGCATGCCGGGTTGTTGCGAAAATATCATCAAGGTGTATTTCTCATGGAAATTGTCGGCCGGCCCTTCCGTAAAGAGCCCTATGCGGGGCGGGTCTGGGTCCAGGCGATCTCCGCCGACAAGAAGATGTTTGCTCTGGTCTTTCTCTCCATCTTTTTCCAATGGGGATACTGGCTGCCTTTATTGTATGGAATTTATCTGGCTGCCTCCGTTTTGAGGACCGCCCGGAGTGCGAAGGTCCCGGTGGGGTTCTGCAAGTTACTGGTCATGGCGACTCTCCTCCTTGCCAAGTCCCTTGCCGTTACGTTGGGGCGATGGAGAGGGTCCCTGGAATACCATGTTTTCTGCCTCTGATGACAGGTGTTGGTCCCTGTTACGGAAGGAAGTGAATTGCCTTTCATGAAAATCCTGATGATCGATACCAGTCCCACCGGGGGGATTGCCCATTACACCTATAATTTATGCGAGGCCCTGGCTCGTAACGGTGAAGAGGTTCGTCTCCTGACACACCGGGACTATGAATTGGATACGTTTCCCCGCTCCTTTTTTCTGGATCGTTGCTTTTACAAGGAAGAGCCCTATCGTCAGACGGTCCGCTATATACTGCGGGAGGTCCGGGAGTTTTGCCCCGATGTCGTTCATTTCCAGACTCTTATTTCCACCCGTAAGGATCTCCTCCTCTTCTCTCTCCTGAAGCGGGCGGGAGTGCGGTTATTTTTCACGGCCCATAACGTACTCCCCCACGAGACCCGTCTTTTCGAGGAAATCTCCTACCGTTGGATGTATCGGATGGCGGACCGAATCATTGTTCATGCCGAACAGAACCGAAGAGAGTTTTGCGGCCGTTTCCCCGCCTCTGCGGGAAAGGTCTCCGTGATTCCTCATGGTTCCTACCGGTTTTTTCTGACTCCGGACTCTCTGACACGGAGAGAATCCCGTCAGAAATTTTCTCTCCCCCCCACGGCGAAGGTGGTCCTTTTCTTCGGGGCAATCCGCCCCTACAAGGGATTGCATCAACTGATCCGTTCCGTGGGAAAGATGGTCCGGAAAGGAGAAGATGTCTATCTGGTGATTGCCGGCATGATACGCGTCGGGACCGAGGAGGAGTACCGCCGGGCGATTGAGCATGCCGGGATCAAAGAACGTGTCCGTTTCCGGCAGGAGTACATTCCCTTTGGTGAGGTGGCCGATTATTTTACGGCTGCCGATGTGGTGGCGCTTCCCTATGAGCACATCTATGACAGCGGCGTCCTGCACATTGCTTTTGCCTTGGGCGTTCCTGTTGTCGCATCCCGGGTGGGGAGTTTCCTTGATTACATCCGTGACGGAAAGACGGGGTTCCTCGTGGATGGGGAAAGCGATGGGGAACTCACAGAGGCCCTTTGTAAGCTATTCAGCGATGAAGCGCTCAGGAATGAAATCGGTGAAGCCTGCCGAGTCTTCGACGGGGAGCATTTCGGATGGGACCGGATCGCCGGGAAGACGGCAGCCCTCTATCGGTCGGCGGGGGCTTCCCGAAAAGAGGAACCCTTCGAAATGTCCGGAGATCACGAGCCGAGGACCGTCCTCTTCGTAGAGAATACGGCAGAGATGATCGGCGGCGGTCAGCAAAGTCTCCTTGGCCTGTTGCAGAAGATGGACCGTGGAAGCTTTATTCCTCTTGTGACAATCCCGGCGAAAGGCCCTCTTGCGGAAAAGCTTCATGCCTTGAAAATTCCTTTTTTTATTGTTCCCCTTGATTCGATCAGAAGGCTTAACCCGTGGAAGGTATTCCGGTCCGTCCGGCAATTGGTGCGGATCCTGCGGGAAGGGAAAGTCGATATCATCCACACCAATGCCTCCCGTTCAACATTTTATGCTGGACTGGCGGCCCGCTGGGCGGGGGTTCCCCTCATCTGGCATGTCCGTATGGCGGAACGGGAAGCGCTGTTCGACCGGGTCCTTTTCGCTCTTGCCTCGAGAGTGATTACCATCTCCGGTGCCGTGGCGAAGCGTTTTCCCTGGGACAGAAAGGCAAGAAAGGTCTCCATTATCTACAATGGTTTGGATACGGACCGATTCGTTTTGCAGGAGGCGCAGGATCTGCGCGTCCGTTTCGGACTTGAGGAGAAGGTGGTTGTCGGACTGGTAGGGCAGGTAATACCGATCAAGGGAGGAGAATTCCTGGTCGACGCGCTCCGGATCGTCCGCAGAACCGAACCCCGAATGCATCTCCTCTTCGTTGGTGCGCCGACCCCCTATCAGATGATGCTGGAGAAGAGGGTCCGAAGTCTCGGGTTGTCCGATTGTGTCACCTTTGCCGGCTATCAGGAAGATATACCCCGGGTGATGTCGTCTATTGATATCCTGGCCCTGCCGTCTCTGCGAGAGGCCTTCGGACGGGTCTTGATTGAGGCAATGGGTTGTGGAAAACCGGTTGCGGCTTTTGCTGTTGATGCCGTGCCGGAGATCGTGAAAGAGGGGGTGACGGGGTTCCTTGTTCCCAGAGGGGATGTTCAGGCCCTGGCCGATGCCCTCATGAAATTGGTCAAAGATTCCGTCCTGCGATCCCGCATGGGAGAGGCGGGACGGACACGGGTCGAAAAATATTTCGGGCTCCGTGAACATGCACGAAAGGTGGAGTTGCTCTACGAGGAGGTGTTGGCATCGTGATCGTGCAGCAGGCCCTTCGGGATCCCCTCCATGCCGTACGTTGGATCGTCCGGAAGTTCTATCTGGCCTACCAACTCTTCGTGCTTCGACGTAGCGCCGAGGTAGGTCGCAACGTCCAACTCCGGGTCCACTGCAAATGGACGAACGATCGTCCCGGCCAACTCGTTATCGGAGACCGGGTGATTCTCGGGGATGTGATTTTTCATATCCACGAGAAGGGGAGCGTGGAGATCGGAGAGAATACGGCCATCTCCGGAATCCGGATCGAGGCGGCCACGGAGGTCGTCATCGGGAGGTATTGCCAGATCTCCTACAATGTCGATATTCATGACAACAATGGCCATCCCCTCAACCCGGAGATGCGGAAGAAGCAGATCCAAAGGGTACATGATCAGGGGATGGAGCGCTCCTCGGTTTACGAATCGGAGACGGCGCCGGTCCGGATCGGCGACAATGTCTGGATCGGCCACGACGCTACGATCATGAAGGGGGTCACCGTAGGGGATAACGCCGTCATTGCCACGGGGAGTGTGGTGACCCGTGATGTTCCACAGAACACCGTTGCCGCGGGAAACCCGGCGAGGATTGTTAAGGATTTGAGTCATGATCTATCATCGTTTTCGATCGTTTCTGAAGAGGATTCTGCTCAACTTCCGTAAAGGGGGTCTTCTCTTGCTCCCTTTTGTCAGGAAGGTTGCGGCGAATGGAGAAGTCCCGCTCTGTCCGAAGCGAATCCTGGTGATCTCCCAGCCCCGCCTGGGAGACGGGGTCCTCTCACTTCCTTTCTTCTGTGCCCTGCGGGAACACTACAGGGAGGCGCAGATCGAAATCCTCTGTCCGCAGTCCCTCGAAGGGCTCTTCGAAATTTGTTCTGAAATCGATCATGTTATTATTGATCCCGCACCAAGATCACTCTTCGCTCTTGGAAAATTCCTTCCAAGACTCCGGGAGAAGCAGTTCGATCTTGTTGTCGACCTCAACACCGACGGGTCGCTTTTTCCCGCGCTCCTGGCCCGGTTCTCGGAAGCCCGATTTTCCGTCGGTTACGGACAAGACGGCAGGGGAGTATTTTTTGATGCAACTCTTCCTGTGCCTTCAGCCGAGGCCCATACCGTTGAGCGGCTTCTTGCCCTCCTTTCGCCGCTGGAGATCGTAGCCCCTCCTGGTGCGGTCCGTCTTGATCTGCCTGAAGAAAAGGGCATAACCGTTCCCAATTTTTTCCCGGGAGACGGGGCAGACGATCTGCCGCTTGTTGGAATCCATCCCGGCGGCAATCATTGGACGCAGCGGTGGCCTGTGGAATATTTTGCGGAACTTGCCGACCGGTTGATCCTGGAGGGGAGAGCCCGGGTGGTCCTCTGCGGCGGTCCCGGTGACTGGGAGATGATCCGACAAGTGCAGGAACGGATGCGTATGATGCTGGAGGTTGCACCTCCTTTTCCGTCGTTGCAGCACTTTGCCCGTTTCCTTTCCCGTCTCGATCGTTTGATCTGCAACAACTCCGGACCCCTTCACCTGGCCTGTGCCCTGGGGACGAAGACTTTCTCCTTCATGGGGCCGACGAAGGCAGTCCAATGGTGGCCGAGGGGGGAGGGGCATCACGTCTTTCGACGGCAGGACCTTCCATGTATCGGTTGCAACCGGGGGTATTGTGAAAATCGGACCCATGATTGTATGCGGGGCATACTTCCTGTGAAGGTCTTCGAGGTCATCCAAACCATGAGGGTTCGGGAACCTGTGCTTGGAGCGTCCGGGACCGGGGAGCCGATTGGCGGGTGATGAAGCGGAATATTTCCGGTGCTGAAACAGATTCGTATCTTGGAAACCGGAAATGGACGGAATAAATGATCAGGCTTGATGCGGGAGAATAACAAGACGATGGAGATTGACTACAAGGGACAGAAGGTGCGGGCGCCGGACTTTCTTGTCGTTGGCGCCAGCAGAAGCGGCACCACTTCGTTCTACAATTATCTCAAGACCCATGAGAAACTCTTTTTGCCCGCCCTCAAGGAGCCCCAGTTTTTCAGTTATCTGGGCGAGCCCTTTTCTCCCCATCCTCCTGAGATACATAAGGACCCTTGGACCGTTGAAGACTACCTGTCTTTGTTTCATCCTGCAGGAAATGATCAGATCTTGGGAGAGGCGTCGACATCGTATCTCTACATGTATCCCCGGACACTGGAAAACCTCCAGCGGTTTTATGGAGATTCTCTTCGGAAGGTTCGGATTCTTGGAGTGCTCCGAAATCCGGTTGAGCGCGCCTGGTCTACTTACATGCTGAGAAAACAAGGAGGGGGTTGGAAAACTCCCTTCATGGAAGTTGCAAAAGAGTTTGAGGAAACGGACGAACCCTATGCATATTATAATTTTCTCGCATCGGGTCTATACTATGATCAAATCAAGGCCTATCAGGCGATTTTCCCCTCGACAAGATTCTATCTTTTTGAGGAGTTGTCGGCGGAACCGGAACGAGTGATGAAAGAGGTCTTTGAATTTCTGGGAATCCAAGGGGTATTTGTTCCTCCCAATGTGGGAAAAACCTATAACTTTTCCGGAGAGCCACGGAATCGACTGGTACGCCCGTTTTACCGATTGCTTTTTGAGAGGAGCCGCCTTAAAGGTTCCATCAAAAGATTTCTTCCGGAAAAGTTACGCAACAGGATCAAAGAAGTCCTCGGAGCAAAACTGATCAAAAAGGTAACGATGCCCGATGATGTCAGGGGATACCTGGCATCAAAGTTCAGAGATGATATGAAAAAGTTGCCCAGCCTCTTCTCATGTGCGCGTCAAAGAAAGATTATCCAAGGTTGGTTGGAAGACTAACGAAAAACCTCTCCTGTTGATCAAGGCGGCGCTCCTTTCGTTCCATCAGGAGAGTCAGGCCGACCGCTGCTCCCGATCCCTTCGCAGTGCATCCATCGTAAAACGAAGACGGTCCGACATCCTGTCGATGCAGGTGAAGGCGAAAAGACGCTGCCGTAGATAATTCTCATCGGAAAGAGGGGAAAAGAGGGGATAGCGGTTCAGGTAACCGTCGAGGATTCGTCTGCGGATCGGACCGATCCTGGCGACACTGTC
>CAYQVN010000051.1:0-10334 GCA_964420895.1 uncultured Nitrospirota bacterium
ACCAGGGTATCTAATCCTGTTTGCTCCCCACGCTTTCGCGCATCAGCGTCAGTTACGGTCCAGGAAGCCGCCTTCGCCACCGGTGTTCTTCCCAATATCTACGCATTTCACCGCTACACTGGGAATTCCACTTCCCTCTCCCGCACTCAAGATTCCCAGTTTCAAAAGCAGTTCCTCGGTTGAGCCGAGGGATTTCACTTCTGACTTAAGAACCCGCCTACACGCCCTTTACGCCCAATAATTCCGAACAACGCTAGCCCCCTTCGTATTACCGCGGCTGCTGGCACGAAGTTAGCCGGGGCTTCCTTTGCGGGTACCGTCAGTCTTCCGGACTATTTACCCGGAAGGGGATTCGTCCCCGCTGACAGAGCTTTACAACCCGAAGGCCTTCATCGCTCACGCGGCGTTGCTGCGTCAGGCTTTCGCCCATTGCGCAATATTCCTCACTGCTGCCTCCCGTAGGAGTCTGGCCCGTGTTCCAGTGCCAATGTGGCCGTTCACCCTCTCAAGCCGGCTACCCATCAAAGCCTTGGTAGGCCATTACCCCACCAACAAGCTAATGAGACGCGGGCTTATCTTTGAGTGCTTGCTTGCGTCAGAGGCAAGCTTTTACTACACGCCTTAAGGTATGTAGTCTTATTCGGTATTAGCCCCGGTTTCCCGAAGTTATCCCAAGCTCAAAGGTAAATTACCCACGCGTTACTCACCCGTGCGCCACTTTACTCATTCCCCGAAGGAAATTTTCTCGTTCGACTTGCATGTGTTAGGCACGCCGCTAGCGTTCGTTCTGAGCCAGGATCAAACTCTCCAGTTTAACTGAAAAAAATTGATCCGTTTTGCTACGGATTATTTACTACTTCTAATCCGCCAGGCTAAAATATACATGATTCAGTTTTCAAAGAGCAGATGTTTCTTCCAAATGAGTCCTGGAAGATAGCATAGGGGAAAATTGATGTCAAGGACTTTTTCGACAAAGAGGAGGTTTTTTTCTGCTGCGCTAACTTGCTGAAAAATATACATTTTCAGCGCCTACCCGCTTTTCTTGTTTTTCCCTATTTCAAAATATAGCCCACACCGCAGGGGATGTCAAGGAGAACCCGTGCAATTACTGCAAATCCACAGTAATATTATTCTTTCGACTGTTCATGGCTATTGCCCGGGACCAACCGGGCAAAACGTTTCTTCCCCACCTTGATGATGTGGGCCTTCTCCGGGGCAGGGAGTTTGTAGTCCAGATCGGTGATCTTCTCTCCGTTCACCTGCACCGCCCCCTGCTTGATCATGCGTCGTCCCTCGCTGCTACTCTGGACAAGTCTTGCCTCGGTGAGGGTCTTTACGATCCAGATCTCTCCCTCCCCCCAATCGAGTGCCACCGTGGGAAGATCCTCTGGATTTTCCTTGTCCCGGAAGACATGCTCGAATTCCTCCCGGGCCTTGCGTGACGCATCCAGGGAATGGTATTTCACAACAATCTCCTCGCCGAGACGTTTCTTGGCTTCCATGGGATGGAGCGTCCCCGCCTCCACCTCGGCACGGAAGCGGTTGATCTCGCCTAAGGACTGGTCACTGAGGAGTTCATAGTATCGCCACATCAGGGCATCAGGAATCGACATGATCTTCCCGAACATCTCCTCCGGGGGATCCTCAATACCGACATAATTCCCCAAACTTTTGCTCATCTTCTGGACACCGTCGAGGCCCTCCAATAGCGGCATGGTGAGGACTACCTGCTGAGGCTGCCCCCACTCCTTCTGGAGTTCCCGGCCGACAAGGAGATTGAATTTCTGATCGGTTCCACCGATTTCGATATCCGCCTTGAGCATCACCGAGTCGTATCCCTGAATCAGGGGATAAAGGAACTCATGGATGCTGATCGGCTGGTTGGCCCGGTAACGTTTCTGGAAGTCGTCCCGTTCCAGCATCCGTGCCACGGTCATCTTGCCGGCCAACCGGATCATCTCATCGGCCTTCAAGTCCGACATCCAGTCGCTGTTAAAGACGATTTCCGTCCGTTCAGGATCAAGGATCTTGAAGATCTGTTCCCGATAGGTTCGGGCATTTGCTTCCACCTCTTCCCGGGTCAGATGGGGACGTGTGGCGGACTTCCCCGTGGGATCGCCGATCATGCCGGTAAAATCTCCGATCAGGAAAATGACCTCATGCCCCAGTTCCTGGAAGTGCCGCAATTTCTGAATCAGTACGGAATGGCCCAGATGCAGGTCGGGGGCTGTGGGATCAAACCCCGCTTTCACCCGGAGAGGTTTTCCTGTGTCCAGGGCCTGCTTCAGTTTAGCCTTGAGTTCTTTTTCAGGGAGGATCTCCACCGCTCCCCGTCGAATCCATTCAAGCTGTTCTTCAATCGGTTTCAAAAGTCACTCCTACGTCCCGGCTACACAGCCTGTGCACCCCGAATCATTGAGAAGGTTTGACGCAAAGAATCCAGAAGGCGAGACAGGGGTCATGACGTCATCCACTATAACTCTTCGATCCTTCCACTCCTTTGATGCGTTCCGCATACATGACGGTTTTATTTTTCCGGATGGAAGCAAGGACCTCATCCAGCTGGGCCCGGTCATAGACTTCAATTTCAAACTGACACTGGGCGGTCTTGTCTCCACCGGTGACCACCTGCGTCCTTCCGATATTGGCCCCCTGGGCGGTAATGGCACTGCAGATATCGGCCAACACTCCGGGCTGATCCGCCGCCTGGACCCGCACCTTGACGGGTCGCGCCACTTTGGCATCGGCATCCCACTGCACTTCAATCCGCCGCTCCGGATTTACATCGAGTTCCTGCACTAAAGGGCAATCAATCTCATGGACCGACACTCCCCGCTTGTCTCCGATAAAGGCGATGATTCGGTCCCCCGGAACGGGATTGCAACAGGAGGCGAGATGGATAAAGACATCCTCCATACCGGTCACCTGGATCCCGGGGACGGAAAGATCATAGGGCTCCTTTTTCCGAAGTTTTTCTTCTTTTTTCTTCAGCCGTTTAAACTCTCTGACCGTAACAAATTTCTCGACCACCTGCAGAACGGAGATCTTTCCGTACCCGAGATTCTCGAGGAGTTTTTCCCTGTCGTGATAGCCGAGTTTCTGGATAATCGCCCGGAAGCTCTCATCATCTTTCAGGAGGTCCGGTTCGATCTGAAATTTTTCAAAGGAATCTTCAAGGAGGGCCCGGCCGAATTCGATGCTCCGTTCCCGCTCCTGTGCCCGCACCCAGTCCTTGATTCGTGCCCGTGCCTTGGGGGTCTTCGCAAAGCGGAGCCATTCCCGCTGCGGGACCTGCTCCTCTGAGATCAAAATCTCCACCGTATCTCCGTTTCGCAGGGGCTGGTCCAAGGCAACATCGCGACCGTTAACACAAGACCCAATGGCATGCATTCCCACTTCTGTGTGGATATTGAAGGCAAAGTCAATCGGCGTCGACCCTTTCAGAAGTTCCCGCACCTCTCCCTGAGGGGTAAAGGTATAGATCACATCAGGGAAGAGGTCCTCCTTGACGGAGGTCATGAACTCCCGCGAATCGAGCAACTCTTTCTGCCATTGCAGCAGCCGCTTCAACCAGAAAAATCGCTCCGCCTTTTGCTCCAAAGATTCATGCGGACTCTGCTTGTATTTCCACTGGGTCGTAATCCCGCGCTCTGCATATCGCTGCATCGAACGGGTCAGGATCTGGAACTTCACGGGATGTCCCTTGTGGCCCATGACCAGGGTATGAAGAGACTGATACTGGTTGGTCTTGGGAACCCCGATATAATCCTGGAACTTGCCGGGGACAGGCTTCCAGAGATTGTGAACCACGCCCATCAAGGTGTAGCAGTCAATGGTCCTCTCCACAAAGATACGCACATGGATCACGTTATAGACCCGCTCAAAAGGGATCTTGTGCGTTCTCATCTTGTTGTAGATCCCGTAGATACTACTGCGCCGGCCCTCCACCTCGACCTTCAGATTGATCTCCTTGACCTGGTCCTGAAGCAGGAGAGCGATCTCCCGCGCATAGACATCCAGTTCTTCCATCTTTGCAGGGAGTTGATCTGCAATTTCCCGGTAGATCTCAGGATGCAGGAATTTCAGACAGAGATCTTCCAGTTCCCGCTGGAGGACCCAGATCCCGAGACGGTGTGCAATCGGCACATAGATGTCAAGGGTCTCCTGGGCAATCCGGGCCTGCTTGCTGCGAGAAAGATACTCCAAAGTCCGCATGTTGTGGAGACGATCGGAAAGCTTGATGAGGATCACCCGGATGTCGTTGACCATGGCCAGAATCATCTTCCGGAAGTTCTCTGCCTGACGCTCTTCCCGTGTCTTGTATTCCATCTTGCTGATCTTGGTCATACCGTCCACCAGAGCGGCGACTTCTTCCCCGAAGTACTCCTCGATCTCCTCCTGGGTGGCGTGGGTATCCTCCACCGTATCATGGAGCAGGGCTGCCACGATCGACGGGACATCGAGTTCCAGTTCGGCCATGATGCCGGCCACTTCCAGGGGATGACTCAGATAGGACTCACCGGACATGCGAACCTGCCCTTTGTGGACCTTGGCGGAATAGATATACCCCCGGCGGAGCATGTTCAGATCTGCTTTGGCGTTGTAGCGCTGCACTTTTTCAAGAATGTCTTCAAAACGCAGCATGGTCGAAATCCTTCACGAAAATTCAGCCCTTGCAAAAACAGGTATTATCGGAGTGAGGCATCGGGCGCTTCGGCAAACCTGCCCCATCGAAAACTTCCAGCGAAAAACCCGATTTCGGTCGGAAGCGAAGAAAAGAATCGTGCTCCACCCAATCCCCCACATTAAAATAGTAGCAGGTCCGATCCTGGAGCACAAAGGTTTTTTGGCAGGGGACATGACTATGCCCCAGGACCACCACGTCGGCCCCCCGGGCAAACTGTTCCCGTACAAACCCTTCTTCTGACATCCCTTTCTCCTCCCCCGGCAAGGTCGGACGGTGCATCCATTCACGGTGACTGAGAAAGACCTTCAATTTTTGCGATCGGACCGGACCGAGCATCCGGATCAGGGTATAGACCAGTCGGTTTTTCAGCAGCCTGCGAAAGAGGCGATATCCGACATCACCCGGGTAAACACCGTCGCCATGGGAGAGAAAAACCTTCTTCCCCTCCAGTTCCAGGAGATGCGAGTGGGGATGGACTTCGCACCCCAAGACGTCCTTGAAGTATGACCCCATGGAAAAATCGTGATTCCCCTCGAGATAGATCAACCGCACTCCTTCCCGGGCAAGGGAGTGGAGAGTATCGCAGATCGGCCGGTAGGCCGGATCGACATAACCGGGAAACCCGAACCAGAATTCGAAGAGATCACCGAGGATGACCAGACAGGAAAGTTCGCTGCGGTTCTGTTCCAGGAAGGCAATCAACCGTTCCTGGCGAAGCCGATCGTGTTCCGACAGATGGGCATCGGAGATAAAGAGCCAGTCTTTCATAGGCAGGTTCCCCCCGGAGAACAAATCCGCGGCACCGGCGCCGGGTTGCATCACCGGAAACTCTTTCTACTATACCTGAGACAAGATTAGATGACAAGAAAAGGGGAAGCCGATCCAAAGGGCTTATGGGGATCCCCGTTTTTGCAGCATAATCTCCTGGACGGTAGGAAAAGCGCTCATATCGGTATGGGGCAGAAAAAGGGCGGACATGTATTCGTCCATGAAGGCGCTGGAGACGGAGAGTTCAATGTAGGTCATCTTCCGGGCGATCTCTTCAGCTTCCAGACGCATCTCCTTGGAAAGGAGAACCAGGTAGGCACCGATAATGGAGGAATTCCCGATAAAGTGGAAGCGCTCTTCGGGCAGGTCCGGCAAGAGACCGAGAATGATCGCCTTTTCAATATCGATATAGTTCCCGAAGCCGCCGGCAATAATAAAACGCTCCACATCGTCAAAGGTCAGGCCCATTTCACCCAGGAGCGTTCGAAAACCAGCGTAGATCGCCCCTTTGGTCCGGATGATATTATCAATATCCGATTCCGTCAGTACAATGTCCCGGCCGATTTCCGTCTCAGCTTTTCGCACCAGGACATATTCCAGGCCGGTCTCTCCCGGACGCACCCGGTCCGTCTTCAGATCGGACACAAAGTTCCCCTTCGGGTCGATAACACCGGCCATGTACATCTCGGCTAAGACATCAATCATCCCGGAACCACAGATCCCTTCCGGCGGGACATTTCCGATGACATGGCACTCCGGCTCCAGCGTTTCCCGATCGATCCGGACCCCTTCAATTGCCCCCTGGCAGGCCCGCATACCGAATTTCACACCGCCCCCCTCAAAGGCCGGTCCGGCGGAACAGGAGGCAGCCACCAGCCATTCCTTGTTGCCCAGCACCAGTTCCCCGTTGGTCCCGATGTCGATAAAGATCGTTAAGGCGTCACTCTTATAGATTTCCGAGGCCAGCACCCCGGCGGTAATATCACCCCCCACGTAACTGGCCGTACCGGGCACGGTATAGATGCTGGCATTCGGATTGGAGTGAATCCCGATCTCCCGGGCCTTGATCACGGGGAAAAGATTCACCGTCGGGATGTAGGGCTCCTCCCGGATGGTGTGCGGATCGAGCCCATAGAGCAGGTGCGTCATGGTCGTATTGCCGGCGGCCACAACGGAATCGATGTCCTCCGACCGTATCCCGTTACGACGGGTCAGACGTTTCACCAGTCCACTGATGGTCCCGATGACAAGATCGTGCACTTCCTCCACGGTACCGACTTCCGTGGCATAGACGATCCGGGAGATCACATCCTCACCGCAGCGGATCTGCGCATTCAGATCCGATTCGACATCAATGACCTCTCCGGTATTGAGATGCACCAGATAGGCCACGACGGTCGTTGTCCCCACATCGATGGCCAACCCATAGCGGGACTGGGTCACATCGCCCGGTTCGATGTCCATGACCTCCAATTCCACCTGGCTCCACAGCAGAGTCACCGTCACATCCCAGTGGCTCTCCCGAAGAACCCGCCCCATCTTCTGCAAAACCGACAGGCCGCAGGTCACCGGCAGTCCCCCGTAGCCCGCGTTATTCAGGTCCCGCCGCAGACGTGCCCAATCGGAGATATTGTCATTGAGTGTCGGTGGAGAAATCTTCAGGTGAATCTTTTTGGTCCGGGGACGAATCTCCCGTTCTCCAACCTTGAGCAATTCCATTCCGGGAATGCCCGTGGCGACCTGCGTCCCTTCGCCCCGCCGTGCCTCCTTCGGAATCTCAATCTTGCAATCCCCCTCGACGACGGTGAGACAGGAAAGCACATAGCCTTTCTCCCGGTCTTCCTCGGGCAGATGGATGCTCGGTTCCGTTCGATAGTTCCCTTCCTGAATCACGGCACGGCATTTCCCGCACGTCCCCGCCCCACCACAGGAAGCATTGATATGAACACCGGCCATGGAGGCCGCCTTGAGCAAGGTCGAACCGACACGGACGGAAATGATTCGTTCACTGGGGGAAAATTTCACCTTACAGAGCTTCATCGAAGTGAGCACCTTAATAATGATGGGATGTAGCAGGAACCGCCAATCCGGCCTTATTCAAGGGGAATCGACCTCCTCTACAGTAGAATCAAGACCCCAGTAGAATAGGTGGCCGGCCGTACGACATTCCAGTCGGGTCGTTTTGCCGGAGGTCACGTGAACAGAAAAAGATTCGGAACGGCTTTTCAGAAAATCGCCATGATTGTCCTTCCCGTACTGCAGAATAATGGTATGGTCTCCGACGGCAAGAGGACGATCGTACAGCCGCACCCGGTCCGTACAACCGATTTCGAAGGTTTCCGCTTCCGACAGGGAGACCCCATCGATCTGCAGATCAAGCAATCGCATCTCGCTGCAGAAAAATCCGGGGACATGGCTGACGAAATCCACCACCAAGCGGGTCTTCTCGGCCAGGGTGGCTTGTCGGGCCTTCTCTTCGGCGAGGAGTCGGAGCCGCTCCTTCTCCTCCCGGATGGCCTGGCCAACAATCCCGGAAATCCGCCGCGCCAACTGACTGCTGTTGGAGACATTATAATAATTTCCGTTCGCCTTGGCGGCAAGAAGTTTCAATTCCGTCCGATCTTCCTCTGCAGACAGGCCGAGACCGATCACATGAATCTCTTCGCTGGAAAGGGCCTGGGAAATTTTTTCGACCGCCCCCAGACTGTCGGCTTCACAACTGTCGCGGCCGTCTGCAATAAGGATGAGAAGTTTCTTTCCTTCAGCCCCCTTCAAATCTTTCAGCCCCTTGCGAAGAGCAAAAATGATCGGAGCCTGCCCCGACGGCTTCATTCTTTTGGCCGCCTGAAGCACCTCCGGATAGGCGTTCATCGCCGGCGAAAGCAGCAGGTGCGTATTGCTGCACCCCTCTCCCCCATTGAGACCAAAGCCACGAATGCCGATCCGAAGATCGGAAGGGGCCTTCTCCAGAAAATTCTCCATCCCCCGTTTCAGGATCACAATCTTGTATTGATCATAGAGCTGTCCCCACATCGAACCGGAGCCGTCGAGGACGAACTCGATGCTGACATCGGCCCGGACGGTCGAGGAAACAATCAAAGAGGCAAGGAGGATTAACAGAAGAGGAAAAAAGACACGCCGCAAAGAGGAGTGAAAGACCATCATAAAAGAACCCCCATCGGAATCAACAGCCCACAGGATCTGCAGATGGTTACGCCTTCTTATAAAGAAGGAGAAACAAAATCATCGCAAGGGCTCCCAGAAAGGTCAGGTTCAGGGAAAACCCGAGACTCAAGGAGAGAACGGCAAGGTTGAGTGTCCAGGGAGGGTCAATCCCGAAGCGGAAACCCGAGATCAACAGATCATGCAAAACCCCACCCGGCACCATCATCCCCATCGCCCTGGCGACAAGATTTCCTGCGATCCCGGCGAGGATCAGGACGCCGAGGGGCAACAGTACCCCTCGGCTTTCCCTGGTCGAGTCAAATGATCGATCTCTCATCTTAGAAGAGTCCTGTCACCTTGCCGGAATCCGTATCCACATCCACACGACGATAGGCCGGATCAGAGGCCGTTCCCGGCATGAGACTGATCGTCCCCGCCACGGGAACGACGAAACCCGCGCCCCCGTAGGTCAGGATATCCCGGATAGAGAGTTTCCAAGCCTTGGGCACCCCCTTGATGATGGGGTTGTCGGACAGACTCAGATGGGTCTTCACCATACAGGTTCCCAGCTTGGAGAGCTCCGCATCCTCCTCAATCCGTTTCGCCTTGGAGAGAGCCTCGGGGGAGTATTCCACACCGTCGGCACCGTAGACCTGTTCGGCAATCATCTCAATGCGGGTCCGAAGAGGCGTCTTCAGGTCATAGAGGAGCTGGAAATCATTCGGTTCGTTACAGGCATCGATAACGGCATCGGCAAATTCGAGAGCGCCCTCACCGCCGTGTTCCCAATGACGGGAAAGAGCCACCCGGGCGCCGGCGGCTTCAGCAATACGCCGCACCGCTTTGATCTCGTTATCGGTGTCGTTGTAGAAGGCGTTGATGCAGACCACGGGATTGATCCCGGCACGTTTGACATTCTTAATATGATGAACCAGGTTTTCACATCCCTTTTCAACCCAGCCGACATTCTCGCCCGAGTACTCTTCCGGCATGGGGCGGCCCGGAACCGGAATGGGCGCACCACCGTGACACTTGAGGGCACGGATCGTGGCAACCACGACGGCGGCATTCGGCTTCAAGCCGGAGAAGCGGCATTTCAGATTCCAGAACTTTTCAAAACCAATATCAGCGCCGAAACCGGATTCCGTCACATGGTAATCGCCGAGTTTCAATCCCACCTTGTCGGCGATGATGGAGGACTGTCCAATGGCGATATTCGCAAAGGGGCCTGCATGGACAAAAACCGGCTGTCCTTCCAGGGACTGGAGCAGGTTCGGATTGAGGGCTTCCACCATCCAGGCCGTCATGGCGCCGTCCACCTCGAGGTCGGCTGTGGTCACGGGGTCTCCGTTCTTGTTGTAGGCGACAACGATCTTGCCCATACGCTCCCGCATATCTTTGAGGTCGTTCGCCACAGCAAGGATCGCCATGATCTCCGAGGAGACGGCAATGCCGAACTTGGAGGGCATCATGAAACCGTCCATCTTCCCGCCCATCCCGATGATAATATGCCGGAGGGACTGGGCACAGAAATCGATGATCCATCCCATCTCCACATTGTTGGGATCAATATTGAGCCGTTTCAGGTTCTTACTGGCCAGGGTTGCATCATCATAGTTGAACTCATGCTGCATACGTGCGGTGAGGGCCACCATAGCAAGGTTGTGCGCGTTCATGATGGCATTGATGTCCCCCGTCAACCCCAGGGAGAAGG
>CAYQVN010000052.1:0-10292 GCA_964420895.1 uncultured Nitrospirota bacterium
TGGGTAAAGGGCTTGCCTCGGCTTCGATGGGAGCGCTTCTGGAGAGCCGGGGACAGACGGTAACCCTTCAGAAGCTGGATCCTTACATCAACATCGATCCCGGAACGATGAGCCCTTTCCAGCATGGTGAAGTCTACGTGACGGACGACGGGACGGAGACCGATCTCGACTTGGGACACTACGAGCGGTACACCAATGCACGCCTGAATTGCAACAGTAACTTTACGACGGGAAAGATCTATAACGCCGTCATCCAGAAGGAGCGGCGCGGTGATTACCTGGGCGGTACGGTCCAGGTGGTTCCCCATATCACCAATGAGATCAAGGAGAGCATCCGGTTGGTTTCCCACGACGTCGACGTTGTGATCGCCGAGATCGGTGGGACCATCGGCGATATCGAATCGCTTCCTTTTCTGGAGGCGATCCGGCAGTTCCGTCAGGACGTTGGGCGGAAGAACGTGATCTACGTCCACCTGACCCTGGTCCCCTATATCCGGGCGGCGGGAGAGCTGAAGAGCAAGCCGACTCAGCACAGCGTCAAGGAACTTCTCCAGATCGGAATTCAGCCCGATATTCTTCTCTGCCGGACGGAGCATTTCCTTCCCGAGGACCTGAAAAAGAAGATCGCCCTCTTCTGTAATGTCGACCACGATGCCGTCATCTCCGCCCGGGATGTGGAGACCATCTACGAGGTACCCCTCTTCCTGCATAAGGAAGGGCTGGACGATAAGATTGTGGAACTCCTGGAAATTAAAAACGGGAAACAGGACCTTTCCGAATGGGAAGAGATCGTCGAAAAGATCAAGCATCCTACCTACAATACAACCATCGGGATCGTCGGGAAGTATGTTGACCTTCGTGAATCCTACAAAAGTCTGAACGAAGCCCTGACTCATGGGGGTGCGGCCAACGATACGCGGGTGAACGTCAAGTGGGTTGAGGCCGAAGAGATCGAGAAGGAGGGCGCTGAGGCGTTATTGAAGGATGTCGACGGTGTTCTCGTCCCCGGAGGCTTCGGGGAGCGGGGGATTGAAGGAAAGATTGCCGCCATTGAGTATGCACGGACCCGCAAGGTTCCCTTTCTCGGGATCTGCCTCGGCATGCAGTGCGCCGTCATTGAGTATGCACGCCATGTCTGCAACCTGGACCAGGCCAATAGCGCCGAGTTTCATGCCGCAACACCGGACCCCGTGATCTATCTGCTGGAAAAATGGACGGACTTCAAGGATAATACCGTGCAGGAGCGGGGTTTTGATTCGGACAAGGGGGGGACGATGCGCCTCGGTGCCTATCCCTGCGTACTCACGGAGAAAAGCTTTTCCCATGCAGCCTATGGGACAACGGAGATCTCCGAGCGTCATCGACACCGCTTTGAATTCAATAATCGTTATCTCGACCTGCTCCAGGAGCAGGGCCTTGTGATCGCCGGAATGTCTCCGGACCGGGAACTCGTGGAGATCGTTGAGGTTCGGGATCATCCCTGGTTTGTGGGATGCCAGTTTCACCCGGAATTCAAGTCGCGGCCACGACGCCCCCACCCCCTGTTCCGGGAATTTGTGAAGGCCTCCTTGCAGAATCGTCAACATGCAGGGAGCAAGAAGAAAGAGACGGGAACGGTCCCTGACACCTTGAAAAGCAGGAAAGCAAAATGACGGCAACGGTGCAAGTCGGGGAGATCCGGATCGGCGGAAAAGATCTGGCGCTGATCGCCGGGCCCTGCGTAATTGAAAGCGAATCGCTCGTGCTCCAGACAGCGGAGACGCTGAAAAGGATCGCCGACGATGCGAAGGTGCCTCTCATCTTCAAGTCTTCCTTTGACAAGGCAAATCGCTCATCCCTTTCATCCTTCCGGGGGCCGGGATTGCAGGAGGGGTTGAAAATCCTCCAGCGTGTCCGGGAAGAGTTCGACCTTCCGGTCTTGTCCGATGTGCACCGTGAGGAAGAGATCGGTGCGGCCGCGGAGGTTCTGGACATCTTGCAGGTCCCGGCTTTCTTGTGTCGCCAGACCGACTTTCTGACGGCTGTGGCCCGTTCGGGCCGGTCCGTCAATGTCAAGAAGGGGCAGTTCATGGCCCCCTGGGATATGAAAAATGTGGTGGATAAGATCCGGCAGGCAGGAAACGAACAGATTGTACTGACGGAACGGGGAAGTAGTTTCGGCTACAATAATCTCGTCGCCGACATGCGCTCACTGCCGACAATGCGTAATTTCGGTGTGCCTGTCATCTTCGATGGGACCCACAGTGTTCAACTGCCGGGCGGGCAGGGAACGTCTTCGGGCGGACAACGGGAATTTGTACCGATGCTGACCCGGGCGGCCGTGGCCGCCGGCGTGGATGGGATCTTCCTGGAGGTCCATCCCGATCCCGACCGTGCCCTTTGCGACGGCCCCAACATGCTGGCCTTGAAATCTCTGCCCGACCTGCTCCGGCAGGTTACGGAAATACATGCCGTTGTTTGCGGAAAGGAACCGAAAAGATCATGACAGCCAAAGGGATGAAGACGAAAGAGAATTCGCTGATCGAGACGGCGAAAAACACCCTCAAAATCGAGTCCGACGCCATTCTCTCCCTCATGGATCGGGTGGACGAGCATTTCGAGGAGGCTGTGGAGATCCTTTATGGATGCAAAGGACGGGTCGTGGTGACGGGAATGGGGAAGTCGGGGATTATCGCACGGAAGATTGCCGCCACCTTTGCCAGTACCGGAACGCCCGCTTTTTTTGTCCATCCCGCCGAGGGGATCCACGGGGATCTGGGAATGATCGTCCGGGACGACGTGGTCCTGGCCCTCTCTAACAGTGGTGAGACGGAAGAACTGGCTACCCTTCTTCCCCTGATCAAGCGGCAGGGCAACCTCCTGGTGGCGATGACCGGCTGCCCCGGCTCTTTTCTGGCCGAGAGGAGCGACGTCGTTCTCGATGTCAGTGTGGAAAAGGAGGCCTGTCCCTTGGGAATGGCGCCGACGGCCAGTACGACGGCGGCCCTTGCCATGGGAGATGCCCTGGCAGCGGCCCTTTTAAGCAAACGGGGATTTAAGACCGAGGACTTTGCCCTCTTCCATCCCGGTGGAACTCTTGGGAAGCGACTCTTCCTCAAAGTGTCGGACCTGATGCATGCGGGTGAGGAGATTCCGAAGATTGCAGAAGAAGATCTGATGAAGGAGGCGATCTACGAGATCTCCGCAAAAAAGCTCGGGGTCACTACTGTCGTTGACGAAAAGGGCGTTCTGCTGGGAATCATCACCGATGGCGACCTGCGCCGCTTCTTCGGTCGGGAGATCGGCCGGACAGAGGATCCCCTTTCCGTGCCGGCAAAAGAGGTCATGTCCAATGGGGCACGGACCATTGAGGCCGAGGCCCTGGCGGCCAAGGCGGTTCAGGTCATGGAGAAGCATTCCATTACTTCTCTGGTGATCGTCGATCCAAAGCATGTTCCCGTGGGGATCATTCATTTGCATGATCTGTTAAAGGCCGGGGTGGTTTAAAGGCGGTTTTCAGCCATTAGCACTCAGCAAAGCCAGAACAGGCAGGAGTAAGGGGAGAAGGGATGCCCTGTATTGAACTAACCCAGGGCAGATACCGTTTATGGTTCAACATGCTTCCGAGCATGGTGAGTTTGCCGAACCACACGAACGGTGTATCATCGCTGTATTCCCGTTACCGTTCGCCCTGAGCCTGTCGAAGGGATCAAGGCCTCTATAGATGCGACAATGTTAAGGGCACATTTGCTCAAAGGGTAGGTTGATCCGTAATTCATGAGAGGAGGAGCGGATGACCGTGCACAAGAATTCCCAGATACAGGCGGAGATCAACAGGCTTCTGGCAGGCAATTCCCGGGATCATAAATCGTTCATTACGAAGGTGGATCGTCTGGTAGAATCTTTTGGAAACGATTTTTTCCCCTATCTTCTTTTTACCACTGCTCACCTTGAATTTTCAAAAAGGACGGCCAAAAAACACTGGAACGAGATTCTCCTCCATTGGGGAAAGATGCGTAAATGCATGAACCGGGAGATCGATTTCCGGGTGGCCCTCCTCGACTACTTCATTGATATTAACCGGCGGATCAGGAATCCGAAGATCATTGAGATTAAGATTTTTCAGAAGACCCAACAGGACACCTATCTCGACGAACTGACGCAGCTTTTCAATTTTCGATATTTTCAGCAGGCCCTGCAGAATGAGATCGGGCGGGCGCACCGTTATGCTGCACCCCTTTCCCTGGTCATCTTCGATGTGGATGACTTTAAACATTTCAACGACACCAATGGACACTTTGCGGGAAATAAGGCCCTGAAAAAACTGGCCCGGACGTTGAAAGATTCCATTCGGGATGTCGATGTGGTGGTGCGTTACGGTGGGGAAGAGTTCGCCCTGATCCTTCCGGAGACGACCAAGGAGGGTGCCATGGTGATCTCCGAACGGATCCGGTCGAAGGTTGCCCGGAGCAAATATGCCGGCGGTGAGAAACAGCCCTTGAAAAAGTTTTCCATCAGTGGCGGCGTGGCGACCTTGAAGGTCGATGCCACAACCGGCACTGAACTGCTCAAGAAGGCCGACCGGGCTCTTTACCGGGCCAAAAGCCGGGGGAAGAACCAGATCGCCCTCTATGAAGATGAGCGGCGCGATTTCGAACGGATCAATGCCTCCCTGGTGGGACGGTTGAACGTAGCCTCCGATGCAGGTGATCTTTTTGCCGTGAGGAATCTCAGTGAAGGTGGGGCCCTCTTTACCTTTGACCGTGCCCTCGCCTTGGGTACGATCCTCCACCTGGCCTTCCAGATGCCGGGGCGAAAGACCCCGCTCCCCTGCAAAGCCAAGGTGACCCGGGTAGAGGAACTGAAAAAGAACAAGTCCTACGAAATCGGTGTGCGGATCATCCAGATGCGGGAACGGGAGAAGAAGTCTCTCAAGCGATTTATTACATCGACGAAACCGAAAAAGGGGGGGTAGTCTTCCTATTTCCCCATCGCCTTCGCCTCATTCCAGAGGCGGTCCATCTCCTCCAGCGACAGGGTATGGAGTTCGACTTTCTGCCGGGCAGCATACTCCTCGATATGCTGGAATCGTGCGATGAAGCGGCTGATTGTTTTTCTCAAGGCATCCTCGGGACTGACCTGGATAAAACGGGAGAGGTTGACCAGAGCGAAGAGCATGTCTCCGAACTCGTTTTCAATCTCTTCCGAATTCTGTTTCTCCAAGGCCTCCTTGAATTCAGCCGTCTCTTCTTCCACCTTCTCCAGCACCTGGGAGAGATGTTCCCAGTCAAAGCCGACCCGGGCTGCCCGGTCCTGAAGCCGATGTGCCTTCAGCAGGGCCGGCAGGTCCTTCGGGATCCCCTCCAGGATGGAATTCCGTTTTGCGTCCTTCTTTTCTTCTTTTTTGATCTGCTCCCAGCGGTGGAGAACCTCCTCTGCATTTTCGGCAGTTTCATCGCCGAAGACGTGAGGGTGGCGGCGGAGCAGTTTTTCGTTAATTCCCTGAACGACGTCGTCAAAATCAAAATCCTCTGATTCCTGCCCGATCTGAGCCAGGAAGACAATCTGCAGCAGCAGATCGCCTAACTCTTCACAGACCTCGCTCTTCACCCCCCCCTCGATCGCTTCCACCACCTCGTAGGCCTCTTCGATAATGAAGGGCTTGAGGCTCTCCATGGTCTGTTTTTTGTCCCAGGGGCAGCCTTGTTCCGAGCGGAGCTTTGCCATGATCGCGAGCAGTTTTTCCATCCCTTTCAGCTTTTCCATGGTGGCATCATACGTTTTTTCCAGTAACGGAGTCAATCGGGAAAAGGCAAAGAGAAAGGGGCTGAAAAGCAGAGGCACAAAGGAAAAGGCAAGATCAAGGGCGCAGAGCATGCACCATGAAGAACATGAAGATCATGAAGAGACAAACCGATCAGTCGGCATGTTCCAGCTCTCTGAAATAGGAAGGAAGATCATCTGTGCCGCGCTGTTGCTCCTTCTCCCCTTCCGGGGAGAAGGCTGGGATGAGGGGGGAAGGTGGCTTCAAGCTGAAAGCTGACCGCTTCTGGGGGAAAGTCCCAGTTGCCCAGCAGCTGCAGATGGCCTATACTGTTGACAGATCGTCAGGACCCCCTGACCGGTCCCTTCTATTCAACCCGATCGATCGAGGAGGCAGAAGATGTCCAGACTTTTTGAAACAGTGAAAATCGGCGGCATGGTTCTCCCCAACCGGGCCGTCCGATCAGCTACCTATGAGAACCGGTGCAGCCCCGAGGGAATGATCACGGAGGAGATGATCCGGTTCTACCGTGAACTGGCAAAAGGTGAAATCGGCTTGATCATCACTGGCAACGCCATGGTCCACCCCTGGGGAATTACGGCCCCCAACGCCCTCGGAATCTACAGCGATGATCATCTTCCCGGTCTGACCCGTCTGGCTGAAGTGATCCATGATGCCGGGGGCCGGTCCGTGGTGCAGCTCTCCCATGGAGGACGGCAGAGTGTGCCGGACCTGATCGACGGCCGGGAGGCGATCGCCCCGTCGGCCGTCTATTCCCGGGCCATGAAATACACACCCAAAGAGATGACACCAGAGGAGATCCGGGAGGTCATCGAGGCCTTTGTTGCCGCCGCTGAACGGGCGCAGAAGGCCGGCTTCGACGGCGTGCAGCTCCACTCTGCCCATGGATATCTTTTGAGCAACTTTCTTTCTCCCTTCTCCAACACCCGCACAGACGACTACGGCGGTTCCACGGAGAAACGAACCCGAATCATTCTGGAGATCTTTGACCGGATACAGGCCCGGTGCGGCAAGGATTTCCCTATCCTCGTCAAACTGAACTCCGAGGAAGGATTAAAAAACGGACTCGATATCGAGGAGGCCGCAGGGGTCGTTCGTCTGCTGGACGCAAGGAACTTCGCTGCCATCGAGATCAGCGGCGGGGTCTACGAAACGGGACTCTCCACGCGGCCGAAGATCAAGGCCCGGGAGAACGAGGCCTACTTCCTGGCGAATGCCGAACGGCTCAAGAAGGAGACGAAGATCCCCTTGATTCTCGTCGGCGGCCTCCGGTCCTTGGAGCGGATCGATGAGATCCTGACCAAAGGCGTCGTCGAGATGATCTCCATGAGCCGCCCCTTCATCCGGGAGCCGGGGCTCATCAAACGATGGAAGGATGGGGAGTTGACCCCGGCCCGCTGCATCTCCTGCAACCTCTGCATGAGCAAGGTTTTCGAAGGCCCTGTGAAGTGCTACCAGGATGAGAAGAAAAAAGCACAAAAGGATTGATGGGGGTCTGTACGTTGAGTCGTTCCCGGTTGAAATCCGTGGCGGTTCAGGATTGAATGAAGTCGAGGTAGTTGTCCCTTGAAATGACCTCGTAACGTGCATTGTCATACGTTTTCAGCCAGTCTCCGGGCGGTTTCACTTTTGTCTTGTTCCATTTAAACAAGCTGTTTTCGGGGGATATAAGAAGTCATATTTTTATAAAATGGGTCATTTTTGTGACTATATTATGTTAAATACGGTCAATAAGCCAAGTGAAATATTCCTGAAAGGGTCGGCCCTGTGGTGAAAAGATTTGGTGAGATTGTTGCAACAGAGAAGTTTTACGAGGATGAAAGCTTTATCTCAGGATCTTCGTTCCCGGGAATTTGCGGATCCACTTCCTCCATGAAGTATCCCTGGAAGGGAGTTTTTCGAGCCTTCGTTGAAAAAATTCTCCCTGGATGCCCTTGAGACTTTTTTTGTCGGGATACCAGAGGGTTCCTGTCTCCCGGTCATAGAGGACAAAGGTACTCTTGTAGGTCCAGCCCGAGGGGACGAGGGTCAATGTTTGGCCGTCGATTTCGCGGCTGTACACAGCCGCCAGGTCGACGAGGGGTCAGTAGGCAGCGGCGATCGGTGTGTCGCCGATTTGACTGTTGGCGACCTCATGCCAACGAAGCCGCGGTACGGAATAAGCGCGGGACTCCTCACCTGCAGTGATCCCGATGACCCGGAGATAAGGAGAAACGGCATCAGGGTCAGAGTCCATCTCCCGATCATCCAGGGGGGTAAACGCGTCCTTCCCCAATCCGTATTGGAATCCCTCCGGCTTAAATCCGATCGACTCGGCCTGGGTGACATCCCATCTTGCTCCCCTTCGATCGACGATATAGCTTTTGCCTTCCTCACGAATCACGAAGGTTTCCGCTTCTCCCGGAAAGAGGAAAAGATAGACCCCCATCATCATTAGAAAGATGGATATCATTTTTACGATTGCTATTTTCACGTCTCTTTTTCGTCCTTTCCTTTCTGCAGCAACGCAGGTTCCGGCGTGAGGGCTTCCTTCAGGAGTTCCCAGGAACCGCGGCATCCGTAACTTTTGACGATGGTCCGCAGTTTAGATGATTGAGAGTAGAAAAAGGATAAGGGGCTTCGAAGGTTTTTGTCCCAGGCGTAATCGTACTCCCATACCCGGGTCCTTCCGGCACCGAGATCTTCGAGGATCTGCCGGGTCTTCACTTTCTCACTGTCGAGGGAGTAGACACAGATGGCGCTCGGTTCTCCCTTCCAGTACTTGGCGCTTGCAATGGTCCCCGCGTCGATGTAGGACTCCAGTTTGCCGGCAAGGCGTTCCGTCATCTCTTTCTTGTTGAAGACGATCCATTTGCCGCCATGTTGTACCCATTGTTGATGATCTGTCTCGGCCGGTACGTCCGGCAATAAACGTATCCAGAATTTGTCTTCTCTACGAAACATTTTTCCCTCCTTTTTCGATCTGATTCAAGTGTACCAGAGGGGGGAATCCTTGTCATTTATGCTGATCAGTAGGCAGGTTCGCCATCAATGACCGACTTTCCCGTCCTGGGGCAAGAGGACATTTATCAATGCCTTCAATGAGTTGCGAATTCCTGAAGTTGTGGCATAGTGGGATAAAGGGAGAAATGAATTCCTGACGGAAAGGAGTTGTAGATGGCCATTCAATCGATCAATCCTGCAACGGGCGAGGTTCTGGAATCTTTTGAAGAATGGGAAGAGGGGCAGGTAATATCGACGCTGCAAGAGGTAGACCATGCCTTTCATGCCTGGCGGAAGACCTCTTTCGGTGAGAGGGCGGCCCTCATGAAGAAGGCTGCAGAGGTCCTGCGGGCAAACCAGGAAGAATACGGACGGATCATGTCCAGGGAGATGGGCAAACCGATTGTTCAGGCCCGGGCCGAGGTGGAAAAGTGCGCCTGGGTTTGCGACTACTATGCGGAACATGCTGAAGAATTTCTCCAGGACGAACTCATTGATTCGAATGCCGGAAGAAGTTTTGTCCGGTTCGCCCCTCTGGGTACGATTCTGGCCGTCATGCCCTGGAACTTCCCTTTCTGGCAGGTCTTCCGTTTTGCCGCGCCCGCCCTGATGGCCGGGAACACGGGGGTGCTGAAACACTCCTCAAACGTTCCGGGGTGTGCCCTGGCCATAGAAGAGGTTTTTCAAAAAGCCGGATTTCCCGCCAATGTCTTTCGGACCCTGTTGATCGGTCCTTCCCGGGTCGAAGCGGTGATTGAGAGTCCCTTCGTCCGGGCTGTCACCTTGACCGGGAGCAGTGCTGCCGGATCGAAGGTTGCCATGCAGGCCGGGAAGGTCCTGAAGAAGAGTGTCCTGGAACTCGGCGGGAGTGATCCCTTCATCGTTCTTGCCGATGCCGATCTTGAAGAAGCTGCCGGGATCGGGGCGAAGGCCCGGTGTTTAAATGCCGGCCAGAGTTGTATCGCTGCAAAGCGGTTCATCGTTGTCGATTCCATGATGGACGAATTTCTTCCCCTCTTCCGGAAGAATATGGAGGCATTGGTCGTGGGGGATCCCCTCGACGAGGCGACGGAGGTCGGCCCTCAGGCGAGGGAGGACCTGATGCGCGAACTTCACGGTCAGGTGGAGCGGTCCGTTGCACAGGGGGCGACGTTGATTACGGGTGGAAAACCCCTTGACCGGCCGGGGTACTTCTATCCTCCAACCATTGTCACGGAAGTGAAGCCGGGGATGCCCGTTTTTGATGAGGAGCTTTTCGGACCGGTGGCGGCGGTGATCTCCGCAAAGGATGAGGAAGAAGCGGTGATGCGGGCGAATCAGACCTGTTATGGATTAGGCGCCTCGGTCTGGACGAAGGATACTGTTCGAGGAGAAGGGCTGGCCCGCCAGATTGAGGCGGGGGCCGTCTTCATCAACGGAATGGTCGCCTCCGACCCGCGCCTTCCCTTCGGCGGGCACAAGGCCCCCCGGTACGGGCGGGGGCTCTTGCCCTTCGGGACTCAAGACATCGTTGGACGCTAGCAGGTGCGGGCGCAGCTGAGTCATG
>CAYQVN010000053.1:0-10223 GCA_964420895.1 uncultured Nitrospirota bacterium
GTCAAAGCGCTCCGACAGCTCCGGATAGGCCAGCAACCGCACGTTCTCCATCATCGACTCTCCGGAAAAAACCGGTGGGAGCATCGCCAAAGGATCCCGCTTTTTCAGATGACCTCGTTCTGACGGAGGTTCCCCCTCCTGTCCGGGGAAGAAGACCGTCAGGGGAGAATGGAGGACCGGCCATCGCCCCTTGGCGGAATTCGTCGGTTCATCTCCTTTAAAAGCAAGGTAACTGTATTTGTGATAATGGGGCAGCTTTCTTCCCAGTCCGGGAAGAGATTCCGGCCGGTCGGCAGCCACCCACGTAATGGAGCCGTCGGGATGCTTTGGATTCTTCACCGTGATCACCACGGCATGGTCCTTACGCGGGATCCGCTCCTTTTCCAGAACGGCCCCTTCCCTATCGACTTCGGCATTGTAGGAGGCGAGTGCTTCCTTGAGGGTCGGGAGAAAACGGTTCTCCCAACCGAGGAGGATCACGGCCCCTTCCGAGGGGAGGCCGTCGACCTCGTCGTCACGACGGATCGAGAAATGATCCGGCCCTGCATGACCGAGGATCTCTGCAAATTCCCGCCAGGCTGCAAGGCGTTCTCCTTTTATCCCGGCCGGAAGGAGGATCAGGGTCTGATCCGCTCCCAGGGTCCGGGAGAGGGCCGGGGGGACCTCCTCCCGGTCGAGCCGCCGGAAGAGATCAAATTCGGGATCGACGTCGAGACGCAAAGGCCGGGTTGGAAGGGAAAGTGAGATTTCTTTTTCCTTCCCGATCATTTCGATCGTAGACTGCAAGGCCTCCTCCCTTCCGGTGAGGGTGACGGCAAGGGGAACACGGAGACGATAGGCAATGCCGGGCTGTACCTGGGCCACGCGCACCGTCAATGCGTATCCGGCTCCCTCTGGTCGAACGGCAGCCTTTGCAATCTTGAGTTGCGGCGCCCCGCTCCTTTCGACCCAGGGGGTGAAATCCTCCGCCAGATCGTGTTTCGCCACCTTCTCAAAGCTTTTTCGAAGATCGTCGAAACCGGCCCGTTGAAAACGGAAGCTCCGGTAGAAGTCGCGTAACCCCTCCACGAAGAGACGGTCCCCCAAATTCTGTCGAATCATGTGAAAGAGCATGAGGGACTTTCCGTACCCCACCGCCTCGGAAGAGGAGCTGTGACGGGAACGGAAACGATTCAAAGGAAAATCCTTCTCCCGGGAGACGTAGTCGGAATACTTCTGAAGCGTCGCCTGACGATAGGCCGCGCCCTGCCCCTTCTGTTCCTTGAAGAGATGGTCGGAGAGATAGGCCGTCAAACCCTCGGACCAGTTACCCGATGTGTATGCAGGGTAAACGCCGTTGCCCCACCAGTTGTGAAGGATCTCGTGGGGATAGGAGGAATGAAGGATGAAAGGAAAGCGAATCACCTTCGGCCCCAGGAGGGTAAAGGAGGGCATGCCGTACCCTGTCTCCCAAAAGTTCTCCACCAGGGCGAATTTGCTGTAGGGATAAAGACCGATCAACCCTTCGTACATCGCAAGATAACGGCCGGTGGCATCGAGATAACGGTTTGCCAGTGTCTCGTCGGCCTCACGGAGAAAGGCCATGGCTGAAATCCGTCCGGCGGGACGATCATATTCGACGAAGGGGGCGGCAATGAGGAAGATCTCCTCCTGAGGCTTCGGAGCTTCCCACCTCACCTGCGTTCCTGTTTCTCCCCTCACATGGACTGTCCGCGACCCCTGGCTCACGGCCTCCCAATCGGAGGGAAGCTCGACATCAAGGGTGAAGGTCTGCAGTCCCTCGGTAAAGCGGGGAACCCAGCGGGACTCCCCTGCAAGATAGACCCCCTCCTCCGAAATGACCCCCGAAGTCTCCCGAAACCCCCGGGCATACTCCTTTCCCCGGGCCTTAAGGGAGTGAGCAATCTTTCCCCCATAAACAATCCGGAATGCCGCCACCCCCTCCGGCAGGTTGACGGTAAATGTCTCCACCCCTTCATGGCGTGCCAATCCGGTAGGACGGATCACAACTCCCGGTGTGGGTGAGGAAGGGGCAAGCCCTCGATGCAGGGTGAATTGAAGATCATCCTGCACCCCTTCGGGGAGGGTCACCTTGTCTTCGGCGGTGAGACGCCCCTTTTCCGGGGTCAGGGTAATCGAAAGGTCGTGGTGTTCAAAGGGGGAAGCCGAGGTCTTTCCGGTCCCGAAAGGCTGGAGGAGCAGCAGACAGAGGAACAGAAGAAGGCGGCCTGCAGACAGAGAAAGTTGAAATTTTTCAAAACAGCTCATGCCATTCACCCTCACCCTTCCCTCTCCCATCTGGGAGAGGTATTTGAATGCCTTGCTGTGGATTATTCGATTTTCCTCATCAGTCCGACCGTCCTCCCTCGACCCAGTCGGCGATGAAGATATCCGTGGCCCGGGGCTTTTCAGGGTTTCGGTTTGATGCGAAGGCCACCTTCTTTCCGTCAGGAGAGAACATGGGGAAGCTGTCGAAGACATCATTGAAGGTGAGTCGGGTCAGACTCGTCCCGTCGACGCCGATGAGGTAGAGCTCGAAGTTGTGGCCGAACCTCCCGATTTCTTCGTGCCAATCATCCATGTTGCTGGAGAAGATGATCCGCTTTCCGTCGGGGTGCCACGAGGGAGACCAGTTGGTGGCGCCGTTCTTCGTCAACCGAACCTTGTGATTTCCGTCGGCATCCATAACCCAGAGGTCGAGGGGAACGGAGACGATGTAGTCATGCTCCATGCAATCCCGCCAGAGACTCTTCTCCTCTTCCGTCTCCGGGTACCAGGCCCGCCAGACGATCTTCGTCCCATCGGGGGAGAACCAGGGACCGCCGTCGTAGCCGACACGGTCGGTCAGACGCCGCAGATCGCTCCCGTCGGCATTCATCATGTAGATATCGAAATCACCCTCTCGCTGAGAGCCGAAAACGATCCGGCGTCCGTTGGGGGAGATGATCGGCTCGGCGTCATATTTGGGGTTGTCCGTAATCCGGACAAGATCGCTTCCGTCGGCCCGGGCGGTGAAGATGTCGTAGGGATAGAGAGGCCAGACATACCCTTTCCCCGAAAGATCGGGTTTCGGCGGGCAGTCCCCAGGGAGATGACTGGTGGAGGCAAAGACGATCTTTTCGTCACCGGGGAAGAAGAAGGAGCAGGTGTGGGCGCCGTGGTCGGGACTGACCCGGCGCTTATCCGTCCCGTCGATCTTCATGGTCCAGATCTTGTCGCAGGAGTAGCCTTCCCGGTTCGACTGGTAGATGAGTTGTGCCCCGTCCCAACTGAAGTAGGCCTCGCCGTTGTCCCCTTCGGTGGTGAGTTGGGTCACATGACCGAGGTAGACCCGACCGATGGAAGGCGCCTTTTTTTCCGTATCCTTTTGATGACTGCTACACCCCACCGCAATGAAGATTACCAAGGCAATCAGTATCTTTTTCATTTTTCTCCCCTCTCTTTCCAATCCCGGTAGCCCTGCACCAGGCGTCGCAATCCCTCTTCGATCTCATCGTAGCGCCCCTCTCTGAGGAATTCCTTTTGAAAGATGCTCCCTCCGAAAGCCACAGCAGCGGCCCCGCATGCAAAATAGTCGGGCAGGGTCTCGTCGTTCACCCCGCCGCAGGCCAGCAGGGGGATTTCCTCCAGGGGGCCGTGGATCTCCCGGAAATATTTCGGCCCGAAACGGTTCGCCGGGAAGACCTTGACCATCGTGGCCCCCGCCTTCCAGGCCCGGTAGATCTCGTCCGGTGTCAGTGCCCCTGGGAATACGGGGATCTTATTCGCCACGCAGGGCTCCACCACCTCATCGATCATCGTGGGAAGGACGATAAAACTCGCCCCGGCATCCAGGGCCTGGTCCAGCGTCTCCCGGGTCAGGACCGTTCCGGCTCCCACCATGAGCCGCCCGCCCGCCGCCCGGATCATCTTCTCAATCAGACCGGGCGCCCCCTCGGTGTTCATGGTAATCTCGATAGCCGAAAGCCCTGCCGCCACGGAAAGCTCCACAATGGGGTCGATCATCGACAGCTCAATGCCCCGGAGGATCCCCAGCAGGGGCAATTCCCGAAAACGGGCGATATCCACTTTGATTCTCCTTCAGTTGCACTGGAAAAATCCCACACCCTCCGGATCCCGATGCTTCACCCCAGCCCTTTGTGCTGTTCCAGGTAGATCAGGAGGGCCAGGAGGAGAAGGAAAAAGAACCAGATCCCGATGGCGATGGGAACGGCCCTTTTCGCCTTCCGGGCCTCCCACCACTTTGCGGGTTGAATCCCCTGGAGGGAAAAGGTCACGACCCCGGAAAGATTGATACTCACAACGTTGACGAAGAAAAGGATCAATGCCCCTTCCGCCGGTTGCGAAAAGCCACCGCCGAAAAGGAGGCCGGCCGTTACCAGTGGCGGAAGCAATGCCACGGCGACCATGACCCCCACCAGGGCCTGAGCAACTCCTGTCGCCATGGAATAGGCCCCGGCCACTCCCGCCGCAAGAGCAAGGAAGATATAGAAGTGACTCACGGACGAACGGGAGGTAATCTCCGGAAGGGTTGGGTCCACAGGGAGGACAAAACCGATGAAAAAGGCGATAGCAAGAACAAGGGAAACCCCGACAAGATTTGTCCGGATCGCCTTCACGGCCAGAGCCGCGTCCGCCAGGGTAGTCGCCAACGCCAGGGCCATGTTCGGACTGAGCAGGGGGGCGATCACCATGGAACCGATGATCACAGCCACATCATTTTTCAGAAGACCAATGGCGGCGACAAAGGCTGCGATCCCGGCCATAATCAAATATTTCTGGGAGACACCGGTGTTGGCCGTCATCTTCTGGTAAAGCTCTTCCACACTGATCCGGTCCCGGTTTTTTGTATTTTCCTCTTTTGCTTCCTCTTTCTCCTCTTCCGTCGGTTCGGGTCGTGGGATCGTCGCTTCCACCTCGAGGATGATGATGCGAAGAGCCTGGTCACTGGCAAAAAAATTCTGCAGGATCTCCAGAACGGGATCGATCTCCTTTGCTTCCAAAAGGATCTTTGTGATCGCCTCCCCCTGCTGTATCGTATCGTGCCACATCTGCAGGAACGATGAATCTTCCAAGAGAAAGGCAATCTCTTCCGCTTTTCCCTGGGAATGGTAGATTTCAATCATACGAAGGGACATCTTTTCTCCTTTTCCGCAAAGCAAAGCATACTAAAGTTGATTCATGAATGCGAGTTTTTTTCTTTCAATCCGTAGCTGATTGCAGTGCCGTAGGAAATGAGACTTCCTACGAATTCATCAGCAATAGGAATCAAAGGAATGGGCGGTTGAAATCGAAAGGGAATTGATGTATTTTACGGAACGCATCGGTCGGAGTTCTCATCTACCGCTCCGGAGATTACCCATAACGGAAAGAAAGGTCACCTTGTCTACCCCTTCACCCAACATGACAGAACGCCTCCGGAAGGTGATCAACGAAAAGATCCATGCTTTTCGCATCTCGGACCAGACCTTTCTGGTGATCACCTCCTTTTTTGTGGGGATCATCAGCGGTTTTGCCTACATCGCACTCCGGAAGACCGTCGACACCGTCCACGAAATCATCGTCATCGGGGGATACGATCTTCTCGGAATCATGCAGAGTCACTGGACCGTTTTGCTGGTCCCTCTCCTCCCCATGACGGGGGCGCTGCTCCTGATCCCCCTCTCGAAGCTCTTCCCCGGGGAGGTAGGCGGCTACGGGTTCCCCAATTTTCTGGAAGAGGTCAACATCCGGGGGGGAATCATCAAGTTGCGCGCAATCCTTTTGAAGATCCTCGGCCCGGCACTGACCATCGGCAGCGGCGGCTCGGCCGGACTGGAAGGCCCCATCGCCCAGATCGGCGGGGCCATCGGATCGAATACGGGCCAATTCTTTAAAGTCTCGGGAAACCGGATGAAGGTCCTCATCGCCTGCGGAACGGCCGGGGGGATCGCCGCCACCTTTAATGCCCCCATCGCGGGAGTTCTTTTTGCCCTGGAGATCGTCCTCCTGGGAGACTTCGCCCTCACCAATTTTGCCCCTATCGTCATCTCCTCGGGGATCGCCACCGTCGTCTCCCGGGGCTATTTCGGGGCCAACCCGATCTTTCAGGTCCGGGAATATTCGGTGGTGAGCAACTGGGAACTTCTCCTCTACGTTGTCATGGGTATCCAGATCGGGATCTCCGCCGTCATCTATATTCTCATGTTTTACAAGACGGCCGACTACTTTGAGACCCTGCGGATGAATCCCCTGATCAAGCCGATTGTCGGGGCCTTTTTTGTGGGGGTCATCGGGATCTTCTTTCCCCAGATTATGGGCCACGGTTACGAGGCGATCAACGAGGCCCTCCGTGGAGAGATCTTCTATGGCTTCATGATCCTCCTCGTCTTTCTGAAGATGATCGTCACCTGTCTCTCCTTAGGCTCCGGCGGAGCGGGAGGGATGTTCGGTCCGGCTCTCTATATCGGTGTCATGATCGGTGGCGGGTATGGCGGGATCGTCCACCATTTTTTCCCTGCCCACACGGCCCCCGTCGGCGCCTATGCCCTGGTCGGGATGGGCGCCTTTCTCGCCGCCGTGACCCATGCCCCCTTGACGGCGATCTTTCTCCTCTTCGAGCTGACCCAGGACTACCGCATTATTCTCCCCGTCATGTTCGCCAGTGTCATCGGGACCCTCATCTCCCGGGCACTGAAACACGACTCCATCGATACGGAAACCCTCAGCCGCCGGGGCATCAATCTCCATGCCGGCCGGGAGGTTAACACCCTGCAATCGATCCGGGTCGAGGAGGTGATGAGCCGGAAGGTCACCAAGATCCCGGAGCATATGCCCTTCGACGTAATCCTTCAGGTCGCAACAACCAGCAATATCCTTTACTTCCCGGTGGTCGACGGCGACGGCCTGATGACGGGGATTCTCTCCTTCCAGGATCTGAAGGAGTCCCTCTTCGAAGAGGAACTGAAAAAATTCATCGTGGCAAGGGACCTTGCCTATCCCAATGTCATTACCGTTACCCCCGAAGACCATCTCGATTATGTCATGGAGCAGTTCGGAATGATGGACATCGAGGTCCTCCCCGTCGTCGACTACGACAACCGGCGGAAGATCCTCGGAATGATCAGCCGCCGGGACGTGGTGACTGCCTACAACCAGGCCCTATTGAAAAGGAAAATTTCCCATGGCGGTTGACCCAACCCCTTTGATCGATAGTCTCAATCCCCATCAGCAGGAGGCAGTCCTCCACGAAGGGGGCCCCCTTCTGATCCTGGCCGGAGCCGGGAGCGGCAAGACCCGGGTTATTACCCACCGGATCGCTTACCTGATCCGGGAAGGGGGTATCCATCCCCAACAGATCCTGGCGGTAACCTTTACCAACAAGGCGGCCCGGGAGATGCGGGAACGGGTGGAGCGGCTTCTCCACCGGGACTGCCGGGGCCTCTGGATCTCGACCTTCCACTCGGCCTGCGCCCGGCTGCTCAGGAGCCATATCTCCCTTCTCGGTTTTGCATCCAACTTTGTCATTTACGACACGGCCGATCAAAAGGCGATGATCCGCTCCTGCATGAAGGAGCTCAACATCAATGAAAAGATGTATTCGCCTGATTCCATCCTCGGTCGGATCAGCCGGGCCAAAAACGACCTCATCGGGACCGGTGACTATGCCGCATCGGCACAGGAGTTCGGGGCCGAGGCAAAGACCGCCCAGGTCTATGAACTCTACCAGCGGACACTGAAGGGCAACAACGCACTCGATTTCGACGACCTTCTTTTTCTCACCGTCCGGCTTTTCGAAGAAGAAGCCGAGATCTGCGCCCAATACCAGGAACGCTTTCGCCACATCCTCGTCGATGAATACCAGGACACCAACCATGCCCAGTACCGCCTGGTCCGGATTCTGGCGGCGGGACACCAAAATCTTTGCGTAGTCGGCGACGATGACCAGGGGATCTACAGTTGGCGGGGGGCAGACATCCAAAACATCCTCTCCTTCCGTGAAGATTATCCCGACCTGAAGGTCATCCAGTTGGAACAGAACTACCGTTCCACACAGAATATCCTGACCGCCGCCTGGCACGTGGTGGAGCGGAACCGGAAGCGAGAACCGAAAAAGCTCTGGACTGAAAATGGAGCGGGAGAACAACTCGATTATTTCGAAGCGCCCGATGAGATGGAGGAAACCAATTTTGTCTGCAGGAAAGTCCTCTCACACCAGGAGGAGGGGATGCGCCTTTCCGACATGGCCATATTCTACCGGACCAATGCCCAGTCCCGGGTCCTGGAAGAGGGGATGCGAAAGTTCCGGCTCCCCTACCGGGTGGTGGGAGGACCCCGCTTCTATGACCGGAAGGAGGTGCGGGACCTGCTGGCCTATCTGCGGGTCATTGCCAATCCGAAAGACTCCGTCAACCTGAAGCGGATCATCAACGTCCCGCCCCGTGGGATCGGCGCCACCACCCTGACCCGTCTCGAACAGATCGCCATGGAAAAGAGATGCTCTCTCTATGAAGCCCTGAAGGCATCGCAGGAGGGTGACCTCATTTCTAAACGGCCCCGACGGGAGATCGGCGCCTTCCTGCAGATCATGAGTGAACTGATCGAAGCCAAGGAATCACGCCCCCCTTCCGCTCTTTTGGAGGAACTCGACCGACGGACCGGTTACAGCCGAAAACTTCAGGAGTCCAAGGATCCCACGGACAGTACACGACTGGAGAACATCCAGGAACTCTACTCCGCCCTCAAGGAATTTGAAGAGACCTCGGAGGACAGCCACCTCGAGGCGTTTTTGGAGAGCGTGGCCCTCATCTCCGATGCGGATACGGTACAGACCAATGCCGGGGTGATTACCCTCATGACCCTTCACAGCGCCAAGGGCCTGGAATTCCCCGTCGTCTTCCTCACCGGCATGGAAGAGGGGCTCTTTCCCCACGGTATGAGTCTCCGCTCCGAGTCAGGACTGGAAGAAGAACGGCGGCTCTGTTACGTCGGCATGACCCGGGCCAAGGAAAAACTCTATCTCTCCTCCGCCCAGTCCCGCCGGGTTTTCGGCTCCTATAGGGCGGGCATCGCCTCCCGTTTTCTCCGGGAGATCCCCCCGAAACTCTTGAACCGCCACGGGACAGCAGCACCCCGCCGGCCGGCTTTCCGTTCCGCCGCGACATCCCCCACCTCTTCCCCTGCAGCAACCTCCTCCGCCACCCCTTTTGCCGTGGGATGCCGCGTCCGCCATCCCCTCTGGGGCTTCGGCACCGTCACCGACTCCACCCCCACCGACAAGGGCGCCAAAGTGACTGTCCACTTTCAGCAGGTCGGTTCCAAAAAGCTCATTGCCGAATTGGCAGGCCTGCAGTTGATCTGAAACGGATCACAATACATCTTTTCTTTTTTCGATCAGCTTCCGGAATTCTTCGTAAATATCCCGCCGATGCCCCACGTAGTGGACTTCAATTATTTTCTTTGTTTCATCAATCCGATAGATCACACGATAGCGTCTGAATCGAAGTGAATAATAACCGGAAAGCTCTTCGATCAAGGCCTTCCCTTGATACGGGTGCATACGAAGTTTTTCGATCGATTTCTTCAGGAAGGGTTTGATGTCGGGGTGGAGACGTCTAATCAGGTGATGGCTGGTATCCGAATAGAGCAATCTGAAGCGGGTCAATCCTTCCAGACCTCCTTGTGGGAAATTGTTTTTCCATCCTGAAAATCCTTCTTCGATTTTCGAAGAACCTTCAGGATCGCCGGATCTGAAAGGATTTCGATCGTTTCCAGCAAGCCTTCATATCGATCAAAGGGCATCAGGACACTGACGGGAGACCCGTTTTTCGTGATCGCAATGGTTTCGTCCATTTCCTGAATCCGCTTGATGATCTCAAGAAGTTCTTTTTTGACGGTCGTAACAGGAAGGATTTTTTGCAGATCTCGCATAACCATGCTCTTAAAAAGAATGTTAGTAAATAATAATGGTCATTATAATGATCCTATTTTGAGATGTCAAGTTTCTTTTCTCAATTGAGCTTTCAGCATGGAACCAACTTCCCCCCTCATCCCAACCTTCTCCCCGCCGGATGAGAAGGGGTTTGCCTATTCTATCGGTCCTCTTCATCCTGTCAAAAGGTTTCTTCTTTACCACTGGTCTTGTTTTCCCCGTGGTCAAATGCTTTTGACTTTGACTTTGCCATGATTGGCCTTTCTCCGTGTCCTCCGAGAGCTCCGTGGTGAATGCTTTTGACTTTTGCCTT
>CAYQVN010000054.1:0-10127 GCA_964420895.1 uncultured Nitrospirota bacterium
TGCCTCGACAACGGGATCTACAAGCTCTGGTTCTCCCGCCACTACAAGACGCACCACATCGGCACAGTGCGTGCGCATGTGCATACCATGCCCGCGGTGCCTTCCGGTAAAGTCCCCGATAGGGGTAAATGGGGGGGTAAAAAAGAACCCCGCCACAATACGCGGAACGATGAGGGCCTTGTAGGGATTGACGGCCATCACCTCGTAGGCATCAATCTCTCCCTTGACCCGCATCGCCCCCAATTCCGCGGCGATCTCCGCCCCCGTCTGGGAGGCGACCATGATCGCCGTCATCACCGGAGCGATTTCCCGAAAGAGGGTCACCGAAAGGAGGCTGCTCGTCATCGTCGTGGCGCCGAAAATCGAGAAAACCTTAAGGCTTTCCATGGCCACCACGGCCCCCATGGGGGCGAGGACGAAGAGGATCGGAACCATGCAATGGACGCACATCCGTTCCATCTGCTCCAGCAGGTTTCGAAGATAGAATTTCGGAGAAAAAATGGAAAAGAGGGCATCCAGAAAAAAACGGGCCATCCTCCCCAGGGCGGGAACCACAGGGAAGTAGCGGGTAATCATCTCGGCGGCCCGTTCCATGATCGACCATCACCCTTTCAGCATGAATGCTTGCGCCTTAAACTTTCAAAATGCCTTTACTTCTTTGACAGGATTGACAGGATCTACAGGATATTAAAACCTAAAACCCTTTTCCACAGATTGGCTTTGTTTCTACTTTATCCGATCTTATCCTGTTCATCCTGTCGAATAGGTCTTTGATTTTTTGCCGCAGTTTCTACGACCTTCAATCCGGCCCCATCATATTACGAAACTCGTTGATTTGTCAATAAAATGGGGCTCAATTCGCCTCCTTTTGCGCCGGCAGACGACACGATTCCATTGACAAGAGAGGATGGAAATAGTATGAAAGGGACTATAGCAACCCCATCACCCTTCACAAAAGGAGCAGCCATGAAGACCTGTTTTTTTTACTGTCTGGCAATACTGATCCTGACGGCAGCCTGCGGTGGAGAAAAAAGCAAGACCTATACGACTCCGGAAGGAAAGGTCAAAGTCTCCCAGGAGAAAGACGGTCAGGTCCAGGAGATGAAGATTACCACCAAGGAAGGGACGGCGACCATGAAGATGGGGGCTACAGCACTCCCCAAAAACCTGGGCGTCCCGATCTATCCCGGCGTCAAACCGTCAGAGGGGGGAACCTTCAGCATGTCGGGGATGGGCGAAGGGGGAGGGCAGAATATCGCCTCATACCACTTTGCGACGGGCGATCCCATCGAGAACGTCACCGCCTTCTATCACAAGAAACTCGATGCACTCAAACCGAAGACCTTCGAGATGAACCTGCCGGCGGGAAGAACGGCCAGTTTCTCCATTGAACAGAACGAGACCGCCATCAACATCGTCCTCACGGAAAACAAGGATGAGGGGGGGACCAACATCCAGATTATGAAGACAGGAAAATAAGACTGCTGAGAAGAAGTTACAGAAAAGCCAAAAGCAGATTTGACCCCTTTTGGGCTTCTCCGTTACAGCAGTTGTGAAGTTAATTCAGCCTGAAAGGGTAACCCGCTAATGTCAACATCCAAACAGAAACCACTGCTACTCCTGATCCAGCCGGCTCAGGAAAGTGACCGACTCGGCACAAAACGCAGGCGCAGTACCGGCTTCCCGAAGGTCACTCTTCCCCTGCTTGCTGCATACGCTGAAGGACGTTTCAATATCCACATCGTGGATGAAAGTGTGGACGACATCGACTTCACCATGAAGCCTGATCTGGTTGCCGTTACGGTACTGACCCTGATGTCGAAGCGTGCCTATGAGATCGCAGATATCTTCAGGAAAGAGGGCATCAAAGTTGTGCTCGGGGGGCCCCATGTGTACTTCTTCCCCGATGAAGCAGCAGAGCATGCAGATGCGCTTGTTTTGCGGGAGGCCGAGACGGCCTGGCCGCAACTCCTGAACGATTTCCTTTCCGGCAGCATGAAAGAACAATATCAAGGTGAAGGCCTGCACGACATGAAAGGGCTTCCTCATCCCCGGTTTGAGTTACTGAGACAGGATGCCTACCACACACCGAATGTCATCGAGACTGCAAGAGGCTGCCCGCACCGATGTACGTACTGTAGTGTAACGCTCTACTGGGGGCACACCTTCAGATTTCGACCTGTTGAAGAGGTCGTCGAGGAGATACGCGCCATGCCTCCAGGGGATGTGGCATTCATCGATGATAACATCATCGGCTCACCCAAGCGTGCAAAAAAGCTGTTTCGAGCCATCGCCCCGCTCAAACGGAAGTGGGCCAGCCAGGCGGATCTCAAGATCGCAAAGGATCCGGAGCTCCTCCGGCTCTGCGCTGAGAGTGGATGCCAATGGCTGTTCATGGGACTGGAGAGCGTCAACTCAGAAAACATTGCAGACGTGGGAAAGTCCAGGACAAACCCCGTGGCAGAGTACGCTGACGCAATCGCCACGATTCAGAAGGCCGGGATCAAGATCCTCGGGTCCTTTATCTTCGGACTCGACCACGACCGAAAGGATGTTTTTGACAACACCGTAGAATTCTGCATCCGCAATGGCCTTGCGGCAGCGAACTTCTACATCTTCACGCCCATGCCGTTCACAAAGCTCTTTGACGAAATGAAGGAGGAGGGGCGCATACTGCATGAAGACTGGTCCCGATATGATGCCAACCACGTGGTCTTTAAACCAAAATACATGACTCCAGAGGAACTGATGGAAGGATACCTTGGAGCATACCGGTCGTTCTACAGGACATCTTCGATCATCAGGCGGACATTGAGGCACCTGCCGAGGTGGCCCTTGCAGGTTTTTGCATACAATATGACCCGGAAATTCAATTACAAACATTTCAAGGAAGTGTGTGAATGGTAGGGTCGACTGCAAACCTGTTAAGTAATCGGGAGAAATCCTGAAAAAATTCCCTTGACATCAGGATTCCCTTGTGGTCTACTGTAAGTCAAAGTTTGGGTTGTGCAGATATATCATCGTAAATCAGATAAATATAAACCGCACAGATTGTCAAACCTGTGCGGTTTTCTTTTTTTGGTAACCGGTCTAAACTGCACATTTGGTTACTGTTTTTGTACAGAAAGACAAAGGAGAAAAAGATGTCAGAAGGTACAGTCAAGTGGTTCAACGATGGCAAGGGTTTTGGTTTCATTGAGCAGGAAGATGGTCCCGACGTTTTCGTCCATTTTTCCGAGATTCAGGATGAAGGCTTCAAGACCCTGGAAGAAGGTCAAAAAGTCTCTTTTGAGGTGAGTGAAGGACAAAAAGGTCCTCAGGCCTCCAAAGTAGTCAAGCTCTAATTCAATAGACATTATGAATCAAAAAGCTCCATGGTTTCCCATGGAGCTTTTTTTGTTTTCAAATGGTGGGCGATGCCGGGTTCGAACCGGCGACTTCCACCGTGTGAAGGTGGCACTCTCCCGCTGAGTTAATCGCCCACTTCCCTCTTCTGCAGAGTAAGAAATAGTATCAAAGCCGGTTGAAAAGTCAACCGTTGTTCTGCCCTACTTCGGCGGCTCTGTCTTCGCCGCCTCTTTCAGTGAGGTCCGAACCATCGCCGCCTGCTGCAGGGAATCGAGATATTTTCGAAGCTCCGTCTGAAAGGCGGTGTTCTCCAAATATTTCTTGATATTATCCGACGCCTCTTCCAAAGGTATTTCCCGGGCCGGTTTCTTGTCTACACACTGGATAATGTGAAAACCGAAAGAGGTCCGGATCACGTCGCTGGTCTCCCCGACCTTGAGGGCAAAGGCAGCCTGATCAAATTCCGGGACCATCTGGCCGTGCGTAAAAGAACCGAGATCTCCGCCGTTCATCTTCGCTGAAGGGTCTTCGGAGTTTTCCTGGGCCAGTTTCTTGAAATCCTCTCCTGCTTTCACTTTCGCCAGCAGCGCATCAATCTTTTTCCGGGCGGCCTCTTCTTCTTCCTTGGGGGCATCCTTGGCAACCCGGATGAGGATATGACTGGCCCGGACCGATTCCTGCTCTTTCATTTTGTCCTTGTTCGTATCATAGAAGGTTTTCACCTCTTCATCGGAAACGGTGATCCCTTGCCGGATCTTTTCATCGAGGAGCGTTTCGATCCGGACGCCCTTCTCCACCTTGCCACGCAAATCCCCTTCCGAAATATGCTGTTGCGCCAGGGCCTGCTGGAACCCCTCCTCATTGGGGAAGGATTTTTTCAGGGAAGCGATCTTGTCATCCACCCGGGTGCTGAGGTCTGCAATTTCAAGTTTTTCCCCTTCCTGGTTGAGCAGTTCCGTTTCAATCATTTTCTGAAGGACGCTCTTCTTAAAATCGACCATCTTTTCTTCCGAGGTGACCATCCCCTTAAGCTGCGGATTCTGGCCCAGGGCCGCATCGACGGCCTGCTTCAATTCCGCCATGGGAATCTCAACATCATTGACCTTTGCCACCACGCCTTCCGGCAATTCCACCGCCTGATCAACGGCGGCGGTGTCGGGTGCCTTGGCCGTCTCTTTTGCCGTGGGACAGGCCGTAACAAGCAATAACCCCAGGATAAAACCGTACAAGCAGATGGTCCGGAATGTTATTTTCAATGTCAGTCTCCTTTTAGGAATATCGTGAATAAGGTGCCCGATGGCACTTTATCTGTTGCCCTGCGGAAAAAGTAGCAGAAATCATATCAGGGGCATGATGGGGGGTCAAGGTATTTTTCCGGATCGTCGGGAGTTGCTGGAATTGGCGTTTTCTGTTAACTATTGAAGAAGAAAGCATTAATTCTTTTTGAACACCTACAGGGGGGTAAATCGTTGGGAATGAATGTTGCGCAGAAAATCCTCTCGACCCATCAGGTAAAGGGTAAATTGATCCCGGGAGAGGAGATCGCCATCCGTATCGACCAGACCCTGACACAGGATGCTACGGGGACCTTGGCCTATCTGGAATTCGAGTCCCTCGGCCTGGATCGCGTACGGACGGAGCTTTCCGTCAGCTATGTCGATCACAATCTCCTCCAGGCCGATTTTAAAAACGCCGATGATCACCGTTTTTTGCAGTCCGTGGCCGCACGTTTCGGGGCCTATTTTTCCCGGCCGGGAAACGGGATCTCCCATCAGGTCCATCTGGAAAGCTTCGGCATCCCCGGCAAGATCCTCCTCGGTTCAGACAGCCACACGCCGACGGGAGGCGGCCTCGGGATGCTGGCCATCGGGGCGGGAGGACTTGATGTGGCCATGGCCATGGCGGGAAAACCTTTCCACCTGAAGGCCCCGGAGATCTGGGGCGTTCGCCTGACGGGCGAACTTCCCCCCTGGGTTTCCGCCAAGGACGTCATCCTCGAGATGCTCCGCCGTTTTTCCGTGAAGGGGGGTGTGGGAAAGATCGTTGAATATTTCGGCCCCGGTGTGGCCACCCTGCAGGTTCCGGATCGTGGCACCATCGCTAACATGGGGGCGGAACTCGGCGCCACGGGAACCGTCTTTCCCTCCGATGAGAATACCCGCCGTTTCCTTGCGGCCGAAGGGCGGGAGGATCAATGGCAGGAATTGACGGCCGATCCCGATGCCGACTACGATGAGATCACCGAAATCGATCTGTCCACCCTGGTACCGCTCATCGCCTGTCCCTCCTCCCCCGACAATGTGAAAAGGGTCTCCGAAGTGGAAGGAACGCCGGTGCAGCAGGTCATTGTCGGATCGTCGGTCAACTCCACCTACCGGGACCTGATGGTGACGGCACTGGTCATGGAAGGGCGGCGCGCCCACCCCGACGTCAGTTTCGAGATCAATCCCGGCAGCCGGCAGGTCATGGAAAATGTGGCTGCCAACGGCGGCATTCTCCACCTGATCCACGGCGGCGCACGGATCCACCAGTCGGGCTGCCTGGGGTGTATCGGCATGGGACAGGCTCCTGCCACAGGAACGGTCTCTCTACGCACTTTCCCCCGCAACTTTCCCGGCCGAAGCGGTACCGAAGGAGACCAGGTCTATCTTTGCAGTCCCGAGACAGCCGTGGCCGCCGCAGTCTTCGGCGGGATCACCGACCCCCGGAAGCTGGGGGAATATCCGAAGGTTGAACTCCCTGAGCACTTTGTCGTGAATAACGATATGATCATCCCGCCGCCCGAAGACGGTTCAAAGATCCCCATCGTCCGGGGGCCGAACATCCAGCCCTTCCCCGAACTCGACTTTTTGCCCGACAGCATTGAGGGAGAGGTGTGGCTCAAGGTGGAGGACAACATCACCACCGATCACATCATGCCGGCCGGAAGCCGGGTTCTTCCCTTCCGGAGCAATATTCCTGCCATCAGTGAATTCGTCTATCACGCTGTCGATCCCGGATTCGTGACACGGGCCAAGGAGAAGGGGACGGGGATCATTGTCGGCGGCGAGAATTACGGCCAGGGCTCCTCACGGGAACATGCGGCCCTGGCGCCCCGTTACCTCGGGGTCCGGGCCAAGATCGTCAAGAGTTTTGCCCGGATTCACAAGGCCAACCTGATCAACTTCGGGATCCTGCCGCTCGAATTTGCCGATCCGTCCGATTACAACGCCATCTCCCTGGGAGACCGGTTGCGCATCATCGACGTGAAAAAGATCCTGGAAGGGGGAGGTGACGAGATCCCCGTCGAGATCGGATCCCTTCGAATCCTCACCCGGGTGGTCCTGTCTGAACGGGAGCGGAAAACACTCATTGCCGGAGGATTGATCAACTACGCCCGGAACAGCATGGCCGAATAGGGGAAACCCTCTTTTCTTTCTCATTGTGGTATCGGCATCCGGAGTGTGATGAGCAACAATGCCCTGGAAAACAAAATTGAACAAATCGGCAGGAGAATCTACTCCCGCCTGACCGACACTTCTCCATCAATCTTCGATCCCTCCTGGTGGAGCGGACACCTCCTCGAATGGGCCATGAAGGACCCAGACTTCAAGGTACAAATGTTCCGCTTCATCGATGTACTGCCCGTCCTACAGGAAAGCCGCCAGGTCACCCGCTTGCTCCGGGAATACTTCTCCGACAGTGGGGAGAGCCTCCCCGATGCCTTCCGATGGGGGATGGAGGCCGCTTCCGGTCCGCTGACGTCGAGACTCGTCGCACCGATGGTCCGGAAGAACCTGGAGCTGATGGCCCGCCGCTTCATCGCCGGGAAGAACCCGGCGGAAGGTCTTCGCACCCTCACGAAACTGCGGGAAAAAGGGATCGCCTTTACTCTCGACCTCTTGGGGGAGGCAACCTTGAGTGAAGAGGAGGCGGAGATCTACCGGCGGCGCTACCTGGAGGTCATCGACTTTCTTGCCGACAAGATCGACGCCTGGAAACCCGATCCGCTCCTTGATGAAGATCACGCAGGTCCGATCTCCCGTCTCAACATTTCCGTCAAGGTCTCCGCCCTGACCTCACGGGCCGACCCCCTCTGCCGGGAGGCCGATGCAGGCGCCATCATGGAACGCCTCATCTCGATCCTCCTGGCGGCAAAGGAGAAGGGTGCCCTGGTCAACCTCGACCTGGAACAGTACGACCTCAAGGCATTTACCTTCTCCCTCTTCCGGCAACTCCTGCAAGAAGAGCAGTTCAAAGACGGCCCCGAACTCGGCATCGTTGTGCAGGCCTATCTCAAGGACTCCCCGGAGGATCTTTCGCGCCTGATCCGGTGGGCACGGGAAGAAAAACGGCGGATGACCATCCGTCTCGTCAAGGGGGCTTACTGGGACTACGATACGGTGATTCGAAGGCAGAAGGGGTGGGACATCCCCCTCTTTCTGAACAAGGAGGAGACCGATGCCAACTACGAGGCCTTGAGCCGTCTCCTTCTGGAAAACATCGATGCCGTCAGCCCCGCCTTCGCCGGTCATAACATCCGGAGCATCGCCCATGCCCTGGCCGTCGCCGAGGAATTGGACATTCCAACCTCAGCCTACGAAATCCAGATGTTAAACGGGATGGCCGAACCGATCCGGCAGGCACTCGTTGACCTCGGCTACCGGGTCCGGGTCTATGCACCGATCGGCGAAATGCTCCCCGGCATGGCCTATCTCGTCCGCCGCCTCCTCGAAAACACCTCGAACGAATCCTTTCTCCGTAAGAATTTTGTCGAAGGGATCCCTTTTGAAGAGTTGATCGCCCCGCCCGCGCCGCCGGCGAAAGAGGCTGGAGAATCCCCCCCGGCGGGATTCCGGAACGAACCGACTGCCGATTTTGCAGATCCTTCCGTAGGGGGGACCTTCGTGGCCGCCTTTGACAGGATTGCCCATGACCTGGGCCGATTCTACCCACTCATCATCGACGGCGGGGAGGTGGAAACGAAAAAGTCGATCTCCTCGGTCAATCCCGCCGAACCGGATCAGATCATCGGAAAGACGGCATCGGCTGCACCTGCCGAGGGCGATCGTGCCGTGATCGCCGCTCGCAAGGCCTGGCAGAGTTGGCGAGCGGTCCCGCCGGAGGAGCGGGCCGCCCTCCTCTTCCGGGCTGCCGCCCGGCTCAGAAAGGACCGGTTCGACTTGGCCGCTCTGCAGGTTCTGGAGGTCGGCAAGAACTGGGCCGAAGCCGATGCCGACGTCTGCGAGGCAATCGACTTTCTCCTCTACTACGGCTCAGAGATGATGCGGCTCGGCCCTCCCCGCCGGTTGGCTCGCTATCCCGGGGAGTTGAATCATTATCACTACCTCCCCCGGGGAGTCGGCGTGGTCATCGCCCCCTGGAATTTTCCCCTGGCCATTGCCACCGGCATGACGGCCGCCGGGATCGTTTCCGGGAACTGCGTTCTCCTCAAACCCTCGAGCAACGCCCCCGTCACCGCCGCCCGGCTCGTTGCGGCCTTCCGGGATGCCGGCCTCTCCCCGGGAGTGTTGCAGTTTCTGCCGGGGCCGGGAGAGGAACTGGGGAATCATCTCGTCTCCCATCCCGATATCGACTTCATCGCCTTTACCGGCTCCCGGGAGGTCGGTCTTTCCATCGTCCGCCAGGCCGGCATCACTCAAAGGGGCCAGCGCAATGTGAAAGCGGTCATTGCCGAAATGGGGGGGAAGAATGCCGTGATCGTCGATGAAAGTGCCGACCTTGACGAAGCGGTCCGTGGTGTGATGACCTCCGCCTTTGCTTATCAGGGGCAGAAGTGTTCCGCCTGCTCCCGGGTGATCGTGGTCGAAAAGATCCTGGACCGCTTTTGCCGTCGTCTCGTGGAGGCGGCAAAGGACCTTCGAATCGGTCCGCCCCGGAAGCCGGGCTTTGAGTTGGGACCGGTGATCGACCTCACAGCGCAGGAAAAGATCCTGCGCTACATCGAGATCGGAAAGGAGGAAGGGGAGCTACTCTTTCTCGGCACAGCGCCGTCGGGCGGTTTCTACGTGCCACCTGCCATTTTCGGAAAGATCGATTCGGGCCACCGTCTCTTCCGGGAGGAGATCTTCGGTCCCGTCCTCTCCGTGGTGGAGGCCCCGGATTTTGATTCGGCCCTCCAACTGGCCAACGACTCGGAATATGCCCTGACGGGCGGCCTCTATTCCAGAAGCCCCGTCAACATTGACCGGGTCCGTCATGAATTTCAGGTAGGCAATCTCTACATCAACCACGGGATTACCGGCGCCCTGGTCGGGCGGCAGCCCTTCGGCGGCGCCGGAATGTCCGGAGTCGGCTCCAAAGCGGGCGGACCGGACTACCTGCGGCAGTTCATGGTCCCCCGTACGATCTGCGAAAACACCCTGCGCCGGGGCTTTGCGCCGCCGGAGGATTAGAAAGATTGGCGCATTCCCTCTATTTATGTTACAAACAACAGACTTTTCGACAGGATAGACAGGATAAGATCGGATAAAGCAAAAGCAAGGCAATTTAGGTTTCTCAAAGGGCGTTGGGATTGTCCTCATGATTTAATCCCCCCTTACCCCCCTTTTCAAAGGGGCAAAAGAAACCTCCCCCTTTAGAAAAGGGGGATTGAGGGGGATTTGAAAGGCCGGGATACCATTGGGTTGGACCCCACCACATCTTCAATGACTTTACCCATACGATCCTGTTAAGAACCAAAGTTTTTTCTTAAATGAGACAAACAATGCATCTCCCCTGGGAAGAGATCGACACGGTCCTCCTCGACATGGACGGGACACTCCTCGATCTCCATTTCG
>CAYQVN010000055.1:0-4249 GCA_964420895.1 uncultured Nitrospirota bacterium
TGCATGATCTGTTGTTCCCCGGACATTGCCGTCCCGGCTAAACCGGGACGCTACAAACATTTCGAGATTAGATTTTCTCTGCGCCCTTTGCGGCTTTGCGAGAGATCGTCTTTCGCCCTTGACTTTATTATTCTATAGATCTTCTCTGCGTCCTCTGTGGTGAATGCTTTCGCCTTTTGCCTTTGCCGCACTTACCGGTCGCATTCCCCCAACACAATATCAATCGTCCCGATAATGGCAATCACGTCGGCCACAAAACCGCCCCGGGCCATCCGGTCAAAGGCCCCCAGATTGACAAAGGAGGGAGCACGGATCTTCATCCGGTAGGGACGGGACGTACCGTCGCTGACGAGGTAAAACCCCAGTTCCCCTTTCGGAACTTCCGTGGCACAGTAGACCTCCCCTTCAGGGACCTTGAACCCTTCCGTCATCAGCTTGAACTGGTGGATCAGGGATTCGATCTCGTTATTCATCTTTTCTTTGGTGGGAGAAACAATCTTGGGATCATCAATCAGGATCGGTCCCGGTGGAAGTTGGTCGAGACACTGACGGATAATCTTTGTACTCTGATGGAGTTCCTCCACCCGGATCCAGTAACGGTCATAGACATCGCCGTTCTTCCCGACAGGAACTTCCCAGTCGACTTTGTCATAGGCGCCGTAGGGCTCGGCCTTGCGGATATCCCAGTTGACGCCGGAGCCCCGGAGGGTCGGGCCGGAGAGACCGTAACTGATCGCCTCTTCCGCCGGGACCACGGCCACCCCTTTGGTCCGGTTGTGCCAGATCCGGTTCTCCCGGATCAGGGTGTCGTACTCCTCGATATGCTCGGGGAATTCGTCGCAGAACTTGTAAAGGGTATCGATAAAAAAGGAGGAGAGATCGCGGCTCACCCCGCCGACCCGCATGTAGTTATTGTTCAGCCGTGCCCCGGTCAACTCTTCGAAGAGATCGAGAATCGTCTCCCGCTCCCGGAAGGTGTAGAGAAAGACCGTCATGGCGCCGATATCGAGGGCGTGGGTGGCCAGCCAGAGAAGATGGGAGGAGATCCGCTGCATCTCGGCGACGATGGTCCGGATATATTCGGCCCGCTCCGGGATAGTCACCTCCAGCAACTTCTCCACGGTACGGGTATAGGCGAACTCGTTGGTGATGGCCGAGATGTAATCGAGCCGGTCGATATGGGTGATCACCTGCTGGTAGGAGCCGTGCTCGGAGAGTTTCTCAATCCCCCGATGAAGATACCCTACCAGAGGCTCAGCCTTGTGGACCTTTTCGCCGTCGATATCGAGGACCAGACGCAATACCCCGTGGGTGCTGGGATGCTGCGGCCCCATATTGATCTTGAGTTCTTTGGTAATCAAATCTGTCCGCTTTGGGTTTTGAGTTTTTGGTTTCTGATTTTGTTTATAGATTTTTGGTTTTTAATATTTTATTTTTAAATTTTCTACCATTCCTCAGGCTGCACCTTCGGCCTTCGCGTCGGGGGCCGTTCATTTTCCGGGATGAAAGAGAAATCCTCCCGCTGCCCTTTCCCCTGAAGGGGATAATCTTTCCGCAGGGGGTGCCCTTCCCAATCCTCGGGCATGAGGATCCGCTTCAGGTCGGGATGGCCCGTCACATGAATACCGAACATGTCGTAGAGTTCCCGTTCGTGCCAGTTCGCGGTCTTCCAGATCTCCGAGACCGAATCGATGGTCTCCCCTTCGTCCAGGTCGACCTTGAGCCGGACACGGTGATTCAGGGAGATGGAATAGAGATTGTAGACCACCTGATAACGTTGGGGATGCCTGTCAAGATAATCGACACCGCAAAGATCGGCCAGATAATCAAACTGCATCGCCGGATGTTCTTTCAGGACACTGCAGACCGCCACGATGTCTTCCCGGTGGACACCCAGGGAAAGCTGGCCGCAGGTTTTCTCAACGGCAAGATCCGGGTTCTCCACACGATCCTTCAAGGCGGCGATAATCGCCTCTTCATCCTGACTCAGATGGGTTTCGCTCATAGCTCCTTCCGGATATACCGCTGTTTCTCAATTTTTTCCTGTAGTTTCAAGATCCCGTACATGAGTGCCTCCGGGCGGGGCGGACAGCCGGGGACATAGACATCCACAGGAATGACCTGATCGACCCCCTGGACCACACTGTAGGTATCGAAAACACCCCCTGAGGCAGCACAACTCCCCATGGAAATCACGTATTTCGGCTCGGGCATCTGGTCATAGATCTTGCGCAGCACATGGGCCATTTTCCAGGTCAGTGTCCCGGCTACGATCATCAGATCGGATTGGCGGGGAGAAGCCCGGAATATTACGCCCATCCGGTCAAGGTCATAATGGGCGGAACCGGTCGTCATCATCTCGATGGCACAGCAGGCCAGGCCGAAGGTCACCGGCCAGAGGGATGACTTCCGTGCCCAGTTGATCACCTGGTCCACTGTGGTGGTAAGAAAGTTGTCATTGAAGCGATGTTCAATCAATCCCATTCCAATGCCCCTTTCCGCCAGGCATAGGCATATCCCACGAGAAGAATCACGATGAAGAGGACCATCTCAACGAGGCCGTACATGCCGATTTTGTGATAGACCACGGCCCATGGATAGAGAAAGACCGCCTCCAGATCGAAGAGAACAAAAAGAACCGCCACGAGATAATAGCGGATAAAAACCCGGGATCGGGAATCCATGAAGGGCGGATTGCCGCATTCATAGGGGGAGAGTTTTTCGGCACTGGGACGGCTTGGACGAATCAACGACCCGAAGAAGAGGGTCACCACGCCGAAGAGAAGAGCAATGACAATAAAGAGAATGATGGGGAAATAACCGGCAGGAATAATCGTCTCAGGCATCTCAGACTCGATGAAATTAACCGCAGTTCCTATCGCACTGCCTTTGGATATCCCCCGAATCCAACGAGAATATGTTCATGACATTAGATTGAATATTAGAACAACGATATATCCTTGTCAAGGGGTATCGTCAAAAAAAATCTACAAAAAACCGTCAATCCCCCTTAATAGGCAAGTCATCTATTTTGCAGCACGAGAAAAACTATGTTACTATTCCATCATCAATCATTTTCAGGAAGAACCATGGATCCCGAGAACAAGCCCAATATCCTCGTTGTAGATGACGACAAGAAATCGGTCCTTGTCGTTCAGGACCTCCTGGAGTTCGAAGGATACCGCATCTACACGGCATCCAACGGACGGGAGGCGCTGGAAGAGATTGAAAAAACAGAGATGGACCTGGTTATCACCGACTTCCAGATGCCCGTCATGGACGGCTTCGAACTCTTGCAGGCGATCAACCGGGGCTTTCCCGATCTGCCCGTCATCATGCTCACCGGCCAATACCGTGAAGACATGGAAAAAGCCATCACCACCCTTAAGGAAGGTGCTTATGATTACATGCTCAAACCGGTCAACCTGACGAAGCTTCGAAAATCAGTATTGACCACGTTGCAGGTCAGCCAGTCCAAGCGGGAAAGCCGTGCACTGACGGAGATTCTCGAACGGACCCTGACCGAACTCAACAAGAAGAGTGAAAAATTAGAAGAGTTGACCCATATCCATAACGATCTGCTCAACATCATCTCCCAGGACCTCGAGGCCCCCCTGACAATCCTCACAGGAAGCTGCAAGATGCTCCTCAAACAAGAAGACGGAGCAATCCCCGGAAAATATCAACCGCTGATCGAGCTGATCGGGAGACAGGGAGAAGACATCGAAGCGATCATCTCCGACCTCCTCGATCTGGCCGTCGTCGACATGGGAACCACAGAGGTTCACAAGGTAGAAACGGGGCTCCAGAAGGTCCTGGACAAGTGCCGGCGCAATCTCTACACCGTCGCCGAAAACAAAGGGATCACCATCGCCGTGCAACCCCCCTCCGGGCTCAAGCCGGTCTATGCCGACGAGGCACGGATGAAACAGGTCTGCTTCAATCTTCTCCATCAGGCCATTGAACTGAGCAACCGGAATGGAACCATCCGGGTCGGCATCGTCCCTTTGGACCGGGATCAAAGAGTGGAGATCCTTTTTCGGAGCAGCACGGTCCTTCTCGACAGGATCCAGGAGATCTTCGAAGGGAAGGAAGTGATCCCCGGCATCGACAAGCAGACCCGTTACCGCCTGAGCCACTGCAGGGAGATCATCGAACTCCATGAAGGAAAGATCTGGGTGGAAGAAGGAATCGAAGGAGAGACGTTGTTCTGTGTGCAGATTCCGAATCTTTTTATGAAACGGGAAGA
>CAYQVN010000055.1:4349-10061 GCA_964420895.1 uncultured Nitrospirota bacterium
ATGGGACAGGCATCGACACAGGCCCGGCATCCTACGCATTTCGCCGGGTCGACGACATGGAGTTTCCCCGCCTCACCGGCAATGGCTTCCACGGGGCAGACCTTCACACACTCGGCGCAGCCGTTACAGGCCTTGCCGATCACCGCAAGTGGATGGAGACCCGCGAGTTGGTCTTCGATCACCTTCGTCGGACACTTCGCCACACAGAGCCCGCACTGGCGGCAGTTCTCGGGGATGACCCGTGCCAGAAAACGATCCATCTCGATCGCCTCAAAGGGGCAGACCTTCTTGCAGAGGTTGCAGCCAATGCAACCGGCAGTACAGATCTTCTTGACGGCCGCACCCTTGTCGTGGGAGGAACAGAGGACCGTCACCTTCTTGTGGATCGGAAGGAGCTGGATAATATTTTTCGGACAGGCGGCCACACAATTGCCGCAGCTCGTACACTTCGATTCGTCGATCACGGGAAGTCCGTCGGCACTCATGGTAATGGCATCGAAGGGACAGGACCGGGAACAGGTCCCGAACCCGAGACAACCGTAGCCGCAGGCTTTACTTCCGCCGGCCACCAGCATCGCCGCCCGGCAGTCGGAGATCCCATGATAGAGATATTTCTCTTTCGCCGCAGCATGCCCTCCCTTGCAAAGAAGGCGCGCAACAACGGGATCTTTTATTTCGGCCTCCACACCGAGGATCTTCGCGATGACTTCGACCGTCTCACTTCCCCCAACGGGGCAGCCACTGATGGGGGCGCTCCCCTTTACCATCGCCTCGGCCATGCCGCTGCATCCGGGAAAACCACACCCCCCACAGTTCGCCCCCGGCAGGGCCTCTAAAATCGCCTCAACCTTCGGGTCGACCTTCACGGCAAACTTCTTGGAGGCCACCCCCAATCCGAAACTGGCCAGGACCCCCAATCCACCCAGACTCAATATCGCTTCAATCATTCTTGCACTTCACTTTCAGCATTCAGCATTTGATTTTTTTGCCTTTTTATCTTTCCCCGTGTTCCCCGTGGTTAACAGAATTTCTCTTTTGCCTTTGATCTTTCCACTTTCATGTTTTGCTTTTCTCTGTGATCTCTGAGGACTCTGTGGTGATCGCTTTTCGCCTTTTTCGGCCTTTTACGATGCGGTCATCTCACCAGCCCTGCAAACCCCATAAACGCCAGCGACAACAACCCCGCCGTCACCAGGGCGATCGGCATCCCCTTGAAAGTCTCCGGCACACGGGCCAGTGCAATCCGCTCCCGAAGCCCGGCAAAGAGGACCAGTGCCAGGGTGAAACCGACGGCAGCGGAGAAGCCGAAGACCGTCGTCTCGATGAAATTAAAATCCTTCTGAACGTTCAGAATCGCCACACCGAGGACGGCGCAGTTCGTCGTAATCAAGGGGAGAAAGATCCCAAGGGAGCTGTAGAGGGCCGGGCTCGTCTTCTGGATCACCATCTCCACCAGCTGAACCAGGGAAGCGATCACCAGGATAAAGGCGATCGTCTGGAGGTACTCGATCTCGTAGGGGACAAGAAGATAACGCTGGACAAAGAAGGTCACCACCGAGGCCACGGTCATCACGAAGATGACCGCCATCCCCATCCCGACGGCCGTCTCCACCTTTCGGGAAACCCCCAGAAAGGGGCAGATGCCCAGAAAACGGGCCAGGACGAAGTTGTTGACCAGGACCGCGCCAATGACGAGCAGAAAGATCTCAAACATGTTTTCTCCTTTGTGAAGGCCTCTGAATATTAGGTTTTACGCATACAAAAGTCAAGGCAAAAAGCGTCTCTCGCAGAACGCCAAGACCGCCAAGCAATAAGGGGTTTCTCTTAATCTTCATCATAATCATAATCAATTCTTTCAGGGCCATCAGATTAGGATTAAGAGTAAGATTATGAGCAAGAATGCTTGACAACAATAAACTAGTCGCCAAGCACGCTAAGGAAAAAAGTCAAACCCTTGGGCAGAATGATGATTATTATTGTCTGTTGCAACTCTCCTTTCTTCTGTTATACTGACTTCAGTCGGACGATCCGGAAAAGACCTTTGCCGGGGTATTTTATGGATGCAATGCAGAAGAAAAAAGAGGAGATGAAACGGGAGTTTCTCTCCCTTTCCCCCCTGGAGCGAATCCGAAAGATGAACTCCCTCTGGAATGATGTCATCTCCTTTCGGGCGAGACAGGGTGGAGTCAGTGAATATGAAGTCTATCGAAGATACATTAAAACTCATCAGCGATCTGGTTAAGGAATTTTCCGGAGAGGATGAGATTACAGTTGCCCTGGTCGGCGGTTATGCCTGTATCGCCCATGGTGTGGGCAGGACAACGGTAGACGTCGATTTTTCCTTCTATGCGGAGTCCATGAAGGAAAAAGGGGGAAGGCCTTGGATCGATCGTCTGCGAAACTTCATCCCGGAGAGCATGAAGGTGACCTTTGTTGAGGGGAGCAAGATCCACGATGACCCTTTTGGCCATGACATCATCTTTCTGGAAGACAAGAGCGGAGAGTATCCTCGTATCGATTTGATCGTCCCCAAATATAAATGGGAACTGGAGGGAATTCAGGCAGCCCTAACGCTGGAGGACATTCCTTTCCCTGTCCTGCCCAAACCTTACCTCGTTGCCATGAAGCTCACGGCAGGCGGTCCCAAGGATGATTCCGACGTGATCGAACTCGTCGGACTGATGACGGAGGGGGAAAAAGAGAAGGCCACTGAACTGGCAAGACTAATCGGCAGAGACCGGAAACTCGCAGACCTTACGAAGCCTTCCGGGGTCGAAGCCCCCCCCGAGGATCCCAACCTTCTCCTTTAAAAAAACAGCTTTTCTGTTTTGGTTTTTTTCATTATTGGGTTTTCCACCTGTCCTCCGTGGTTCATTAGTTTTTAATTTTGACCACTTTATTCTTCATGACCTACATGTTCTTCATGGTCAATGCTTTTTAGCTTTGAATTTATCATTCATTGTTTTTCTCTGCGCCCTCAGCGCCTCTGAGGTGAATGCTTTTCCGCCTTGATTTCCCCCTCCCCTTCCCCTATGATGGATCAAATTTTTTCAAAGGCAAAAGACAATGCAGGCAATGGCGCTCCATGCCCCGAAGCCGGTCTCCGAGAACCCTCTGATTCTGGAGGAAGTAGACCTCCCCGAACCGGGTCCCGGTGAAATCCGCTTAAAGGTCTCGGTCTGCGGGATCTGCCATACCGACCTCCACACGGTGGAGGGGGACCTCTCCCTCCCGAAGCTCCCCATCATCCCCGGCCATCAGGTGGTGGGGGTGGTCGATCTCCTTGGTGAGGGAGCAACCCGTTTTGCCCCCGGCGACCGGGTCGGTCTGGCCTGGCTCCATTCCGCCTGCGGCAGTTGCCTCTTCTGCCAGGGGGGGAAAGAGAATCTCTGCGAAGCGGGCCGCTTCACCGGCTACCATGCCGATGGCGGTTATGCCGAACACACCGTCGTCCCCGAGGCCTTCGCCTATCAACTACCGGAAGAGATTTCCGACGAGGCAGCGGCACCCCTTCTCTGTGGCGGGATCATCGGTTACCGGGCGCTGCGCCTGAGCGGGATCAAACCCGGTGCACGGCTCGGTCTCTACGGCTTCGGCGCCTCAGCCCATGTGACGATCCAGGTGGCCCGGCACTGGGGATGCGAAGTTTACGTCTTCAGCCGGGGGAAGAAGCACCGCGAACTGGCGGAAAAGCTCGGCGCCTCCTGGTCGGGCCGGGCGGAGGAGACCCCGCCTCACCGCCTCGATGCATCGATCATCTTCGCTCCCGCCGGAGGGATCGTACCGGAGGCCCTTCGTATCCTCCAGAAAGGGGGGACCCTGGCCCTGGCGGGGATCACCATGTCGGCAATCCCCGAACTGGACTACACAAAACATCTCTACTTTGAAAAGACGATCCGCTCCGTGGCGAACAGCACCCGCAAAGACGGGGAGGAACTCCTGGAACTTGCCGCCGAAATCCCGATTACAACGGAGACGACCCCCTTTCCTCTCCGGGAGGCGAACCGGGCATTGCAGCAGCTGAAACAAGGGGAAATCAACGGAGCAGGGGTCTTGAAGATACTTCCCGATTAGTATTGATCTTTTTGAGGATCTATAAGACAATAATAACAGGACATTCAATCACTTTCATACATACCTTTACACCGCAAAAAGGAATCCCTTATGCCCGAACAATCGAGGCACATTTTCCGGACGCTACCAGTACTGGTACTTCTGCTCTTCTTCTCCGCCTGTACCCATCTTCCATCGACTCTTTCCGGCCCTTCCCTCTCCCCGGCAGAAACATCCTTGGAGAAAGCGGAAGAAGCCTCTGCCACACCGGAATTGACCGACCAACAGCGGATCGACAATGCCCTTTCCGCCTACGAGGAATCGCAGGAGTACTGGGACCGGGGACTCCTCGACGAGGCGATTTTCCTCCTCGATCAGAGTTATGACCTCATCCTCGACATACCGGCCGATCACGACCCCGACATCATCCAGCAAAAAGAGGACCTGCGGCTTCTGATCTCCAAACGGATCCTCGAGATCTATGCCTCCCGTTCCGGGGCGACCCTCGTTAACGGCGATGGCGCCATCCCCCTGGTCATAAACAAATATGTGGAAGTGGAAATCAAGCGATTTCAAGTGAAGGAACGGAGCTATTTCCTCGATTCCTACCGCCGTTCCGGAAAATACCGGGGATATATCGAAGCGGAACTGAGCAAGGCGGGACTCCCGAGGGAACTGGCTTGGCTTCCCCTCATCGAAAGCGGATACAAGGACCGCGCCCTCTCCCGGGCGCGGGCGCTGGGATTGTGGCAGTTCATTGCCTCCACGGGGACCCGATTCAACCTCAAGCGGGATCAGTGGGTGGACGAACGGATGGACTTCAAAGCCTCCACCCGGGCGGCAATCGAATATCTCACGGCCCTCCACGATCTTTTCGGCGACTGGACGACAGCCCTGGCCGCGTACAATTGCGGCGAGGGGAACGTCCTGCGGGCGATCCGGGAACAGCGGGTCAATTATCTCGACAACTTCTGGGACCTCTACCCCATGCTTCCGTCGGAAACATCACGTTATGTCCCCCGTTTCCTGGCCACCCTGCAGATCATCAAAGATCCCGTCAAATACGGTTTCCCTGAATTGAAAGAGGATGCTCCCTTGGCCTTTGAGGAGATCTGTACCGCAAAACAGATGAAGCTTGCCGATGTGGCGAAAAGTCTGTCGATCAAAACCGGTCAGCTCAGCAAATTGAATCCTGCCCTTCGGCAGAAGGTCACACCGAGCTATTCATACGTCCTCCGGGTTCCACCGGAAAAGGGAGAAATCCTGACGGCGAAACTGGACCAGATCCCTCAGTGCAAACTGACCCTCAGGACCTACACAACCCACCGCGTCCGAAGGGGAGAAACCCTCTCCCAGATTGCACGGAGATACCACACCTCGGTCAGGACAATCTCCCGCCTCAACCGGATCCGGAACGTCTCCCGCATCCGGATCGGCCAGCGGATCAAGGTCCCCCTCCGCCATCCCCAGACCAATTTCAGCACAGTCGCCAAAGCCATCTCCGGCGATTTCCGGAAGTACCGTGTCAAGCACGGCGACACCCTCTGGTCGATCGCACGGCGTCACAAGACCTCCGTCTCCACCATCAAGGAGATTAACGGCCTCTCGTCAAACTATTTGAAAACGGGACAGGTTCTGAAGGTCCCTGCGGAAACGTAA
>CAYQVN010000056.1:0-9990 GCA_964420895.1 uncultured Nitrospirota bacterium
ACTGAGGCGTACCCCCTGTGGTACGGTGCAGGGAGCGGAACGCAGAGGAGACCGCTCTGCGACCCTCAAATGCCACCGTATTTACGAATAGGGCCACCTAAGCCAGCAGGTAGTACCTCACCCAGATATAGAGCATGGAAACGAGAAGTGTTTCCACCATGATCGGAAATCCATAGGCCACGAATTTCATGAAGGAGATCGGCTTCTTGGCCTTTTCCGCCATGCCGACGATGATTACGTTGGCCGAGGCGCCGATGGGGGAACCGTTTCCGCCCAGGCAGGCGCCGAGAGCGAGGGACCACCAGACCGGCATCAGCACGGCATTGTGGAGCGTCTCCGGCGGCAGGGCATGGGCCGTGGCGCCGCCACCGTGGTAGATGGTGTTCGCCATGTCGAGGATAAGGGGATTCATCGTTGCCACGAAGGGGATGTTGTCGACGATGGCCGAGGCGATGGCCGAAAACCAGAGCATAACCATGGAAGTATTGAACATGCTCGTTTCGGTAGGCCCGGTAATTTCGATCATGAACTGACTCAGTTTTTCGATGAGCCCCACCTTGACGACGCCGCCGACGATAATGAAGAGTCCCATGAAAAAGAAGATCGTCGGCCATTCCACTTCCAGGAAGGTCTTGTGGGGGTCCTCCCCGGAAATCAGAAAGAGAACGGCCGCACCGGTCAGAGCGATGGTGGCCGGTTCGAGGTGCAGGGCGCCGTGGAGGACAAAACCGAGGATCGTCAAGCCCAAGACGGCCAGGCATTTTTTCAGAAGCAGGGGGTCTTTGATCATTTCATTCTCGTTCATGGCCATGACCCGAATTTTTAACTCTTCCTTGACGTGAAGCTTCTTGCCGAAAATGACTTTCAGCGTAAAGAGAAAGACGACCATAATCACGATAATGGCCGGTGTCAGGTGGACAATAAAATCCATGAAGGTCAGCTTTGCCTTACTGGCAATCATGATGTTCGGAGGGTCACCGATCAGGGTGGCCGTACCGCCGATATTGGAGGCGAGGGCCTCGGTGATCAGAAAGGGGATCGGGTCGACATCAAGTTCGTCGGCGATGAGCAGGGTGACCGGTGCCAGCAGCAGGACGGTGGTCACGTTGTCGAGGAGGGCCGAAGAGATGGCCGTGATGACAGCGAAGATCATCATGATCCGGAAGGGTTCTCCCTTGCCGACCTTGGCGGACTTGATGGCCACGTATTCGAAGGCGCCGGTGTTCTTCATAATCCCGATGATGATCATCATCCCGATGAGGAGAAAGATGACGTTGTAGTCGATCCCGAACTCCTCGCTGTGGAAGGCTTCGTGCTGTTCCAGAATTTTCAGGACGAGCATGAGGGTTGCGCCGATGAGGGCGACCTTGGTCTTGTGGACCTTTTCGGAAACGATTACGGCATAGGAAAGCAGAAAGATCAGGGTCCCTGTCCAGAACGGATCCATGGTGGTCATCTCCTCTATCAATCGTTGGATGTTGAGTTATCAATCAGGCAGACACTGCTCGTATAGTTTAAGAGCCCCTTCTTGTGAATGGTGCCGATCAGCACCCCTTCCCGTGTGACCGGGGTGACATGTAAGCGGTACTTTACAATGTCGGCCAGGACACTGATGAGAATGTCGTTTTCATCGACGGTAATGAAGTCCGTACGCATAATGGAGCGGACTTCATGGTTCTTGATTTTGGAACAGGTGTTTTCGAAGTATCCTTCCGGCATGAGGTGTGCCAGTTCCTCTTTCATCTTGACGTAATCCGGCAGATAGGCCTGGAACAGTTCGAAGATCGTGACGATGCCGACCAGCTTCTTTTCTTCATCGACCACGCAGGCGGCGTCCATCTTTCGGTCGTTGAAAAGGTTGATCAGTTCATAGAGCGGCGCGCTGGCCTGAATGGTAACGGGATTCGGGTTCATGATTTTTTTTGCTTTCATGACGAACTCTCCTTCATGGGATTAGGCTGCTGGAAATTAACTTTATATCGTATCGGATTCTTCGTGACAAGTAAATATTTTTTCAGGATCCTGTGTGGGTATACCAACTTCTATACATCGTCGTTCTGCAGTTTCCGGTAGAGTGTCCGACGGTCAATCTGGAGGATTTCGGCAGCCTTCATCTTGTGGCCACCCACACTTTCGAGGACCCTTTTGATGTGTGCCATTTCGACCTCTTGCAGGGAAAGATGCAAAAGGTCGGGATCCCGCAGGTTCTCCGCACTCTCCTGCACAAGATGGGGAGGAAGGTCGTTCAGGGTGACTTCGTTATCCTTGCAGAGGATGACGGCCCGTTCCATGATGTTCTCCAGTTCACGGACATTGCCCGGCCATGAGTAATTCATCAGAGGTTGCAGGGCCTCCCGGGAGATGGTGATTTCAGGGCGCAGGTTCTCCTTGCCGAACCGGGCGAGAAAATGCCGGACCAGCAGGGGAATGTCCTCGGTGCGGATCTTGAGGGGCGGCAGGTGGATCGGGATGACGTTCAGGCGGTAATAAAGATCTTCCCGGAAGGTCCCTTCCTTCACCATTTCGTGGAGATCCTGGTTGGTGGCCGTGATCAGGCGGATATCGATCTTTTTTGATTCCGTCCCCCCCACCGGTTTGATTTCCCTCTCCTGGAGGACCCGCAGCAGTTTGACCTGGATCGCCGGGGCGAGTTCTCCCACTTCGTCGAGAAAAAGGGTGCCGCCGTCGGCCTCCTCGAAGAGACCCGTGCGGGTGGCCACGGCTCCCGTGAAGGCCCCCCTGATATGGCCGAAGAGTTCACTCTCCAGGAGGGTTTCCGGAATGGCGCTGCAGTTGACGGGGACAAAGGGCTTGTTCTTGCGGGGGCTGTTGTAGTGAATCGCCTTGGCCACCAGTTCTTTGCCGGTCCCGCTCTTTCCATGGATGAGGATGGTGCTTTTTCCAATGGATATCTTCTCAATCAGGTCGAAGACCTCTTGCATCTCCTTGCTCTTCCCGATGATCTTGTTAAAATGATATCGGCGTCGAACTTCCTTGCGAAGGTGGTCCACCTCCTGGCGCAGCGCCCTTTCTTCGATGATTTTTTGGATGAGAATCTGTATCTCGTCCAGTTTGAAGGGCTTGGAGATGTAGTCGTAGGCCCCATGTTTCATAGACTCCACGGCGGAATCGATCGTGCCGAAGGCGGTCATGATGACAACATAGGTCCGGGCGGAAATCTTTTTGATCTTTTTGAGGAGTTCGATGCCGTCGAGACCCGGCATTTTGACATCGGAGAGAACGATATCATAAACGTTTTTTTCGATCAGAGTCAGGGCTGCATTTCCGTTTGCGGCCTCTTCGACCTGGTATCCTTCCCGTGCGATAATCTTTCGCAACAGGTCGCGCATTTTCTCATCGTCTTCCACAATCAGAACCGATGCCGATTTTTTCATTCCTTGCTCCATTTCTCTTGAGTTGTGATTGCAACGTTGTTGTCCGGGCTCTCCACTTCGGTCGTCCGGAAGGGCAGGGTCAGTGTAAAACAGGAACCTTCACCGGGCTTGCTTTCCACCTCGATCTGTCCCTGGTGATTTTCCATGATCCGGTGACAAACGGCCAGACCCAGGCCGGTGCCCTGACCGACTTCTTTTGTTGTAAAGAAGGGGTTGAAGATATTCTTCATGTCCTGGGGATGGATGCCGCAACCGGTGTCACCGATGCGGATCACCACCTGTTGCCGTTCCGCATCCAGGGCCGATTCGATCTGCAGAGTCCCTCCCTCCGGCATGGCATGGAGGGCGTTGATGATGATGTTGAGAAGGACCTGTTGGAGTTGATGTGCGTCGGCTACGATCGGGGGAATTTGCTCATCCAGTCTCTTTTTCAGGGTGATGGAATGTTCTTTCATCTGGTGGCGGGTCAGTTTCAGGGTTTGACGGGTCAGAGCATTGATGTCGGTCGGTTCAAGACGGGGCCGGTTGTCGCGGGCGAAGTCCATCAATTGCTGGATCAACTGCGTGATCCGGTCGGTCTGGTGGACAATGATGGAGAGTTCTTCGGTGAGAGGATTGTCCGGATCCATGTCCATCATCAGGTACTCGGCATTGCCGGAGATGATGTTCAAGGGGGTACCGATTTCATGGGCGATTCCGGCGGCGAGTTGTCCGATACTGGAAAGTTTTTCTGAACGCTGGATTTGTGCCTGGATCTGCTTCTGTTCCGTGATGTCCCGGATGACGGCGGAACTCCCGATCAGGTGATGGTGCTGATCGAGAATGGCTGTCAGCGAGATATGGAGGGTTACCTCCCGTCCTTCCCGGGTAACATTGTTAATCTCGTAATCCTTGATAAACCCCTTTTCCCGGAGTTCCCGGCGGACCCGGTCCGGATAGATCTGATCCGGTTCCCGAAAGAGGGCGGGAAAGGGGGTTCCCAGGACTTCTTCTTTGTTGAGACGGAAGATGTTTTCGGCGCCGCTGTTCCAGGTCGTGATCCGGTCCCCGGCATCCATACTGATGATCCCATCAACCGAATCGGTCAGGATGCCGGCCAGGAACTGGTCGTCCTGATGTTTTCCAGCCTCCAACTGGATCCGGAAGATTCCGGCCGCAAGTTGGTTGGAAAGGGCCTCTAAAAGAATCAGATCTTCGCCGGAAAACCCCCGTTTCCGGTTGGTCACAAGTTCCAGAACACCCGTTAATGTTCCTTCTGTCATCAGGGGGAGGCTGAAAATCGATTGCAGATTCGCCAGGTCGTCTTCCGCTTCGATATACTGGTTCATCTCCCCCTGGTAGGGGTTGTCGAGAATCTGGATTTCCCGGGTCCAGGCGGTTTTGACGCAGATGAATTCCGAGTCCATTCGGACAGGAATTCGGGCAAAATCTTTCTTGAAGGCATCTGAAAAGCCTGCCGCACTGGAAAGAACGAGTTCTTCCGTTTCGGGCTCAAAAAGGAAAATAGCGGCCAGGCCCAGTTCCAGATTATACAGAATGTTTTCCAGCGCCCGGTTGAGAATCAGCGACAGGTCGGATGATTTAGCGATCGTATCAGAGATCTCGAAGACGGCTTCCCGCTCCCGGTCGATCTTGCGTTGTTCCGTGACATCATGAAAGATGGAGTTGATAAATTTCTGGTTCTGAAAGTCGAACAGACTGTTGCTGAGATCGACAAAGACATATCGCTCGTCCTTTCGCCGCAGCGGGATCTTGTACAGATTGGATGCCCCCTCTTTGAGAACCTCCTCGTAGTTTTCCTCGACCTGTTGACGATCTTCGAGCAGGAAAAGGTCCGTGTAGGTGGTTTCCCGGAGTTCTTCCTGACTGAACCCCGTCAGAACTTCCGCCTTGAGATTGGCCAGTGTGCAAAGACGGGTGTCCGCATTGAAGATCAGAATGGCGTCGTTGGCTTTCTCGACCAGATTATGGAACTTCATCTCCGACTTGATCAGTTCCTGGGTACGGTTATTGACTTCCTCCTGTATGGCGGCGTTCCAGTCTTCCATCTTTTTCTTCGAGGTCTTGAGGTTTTCCGTCATTCGGTTGAACTCATAGGCCAGTTCGGCCAGTTCGTCATCGGAGGTGTCGGTCACCAGGAAATTCAGGTCGCCGCCGCCTACGCGGCGCGCCGCATCAACGAGGGCGTGAATCGGCCGGGTCAGGTTCCGGGTGATGAGTATGGCGGAGAAGATCAGGAGTGCAAAAAGAACCAGGCCGATCAGAATGGTTCGACGGAGCTGTGTATTGACTTCCCGGAAGGCCTCGGCGGTCTCCATTTCCGCCACCAGGGTCCAGCCAAAGCGGGGAAAGGGGAGAAAATGCCGAATGACATGGGCACCGCGATAATTCCGGATCTCCTCCCTGGAGCGGATCCGGTCCTGCCGTTGTACCATCTCGCTCAGGGGGAGCTGCTTTTTCAGGATCACATCCTCCTGAAAGCGTGATTCGGTAATGAGGAACCCTTTGTTATTGACCAGGAAGGTTTCCCCTGTTCGGTCCAGACCGGTCCGGTTTTTCAGGATGCGATTGACCTCTTCCATGTGGATCATGAGACTGAAGAGGCCGAGGAATTCATGGTTTTCGCTCAGGATCGGGGAGTTGACGAGAACCTCCGGGTGGTGGTCCTTCTCCAGGTACGTTGTGACCACTGCACCGGCCCGGTTCTGATAGAGGGTGACTTCCGGTGCACGACTCCGGTCTTTTCCGATCCGGTCGGTGTCGGAAGAGGCTAGGACGGTGCCATCTTTCCCGGTGATCCAGATCGCCTCAGATCGTAACTCCCGGTTTTTTTCGTTTAAGTAACCCTGGATTCTTGCCCGGGTGTTTCGAATGCTTTCCTCGGAGAAGGTGGTGGATTGCAGTACGACGGAAGAAATGAAAAGAAACTCGTTGTCCGTTACCGTTGTTTTCAGCTGGATCTCTTTCTGGCGCAGGTAGTTCGTGAGGGCGTCCTGCTGCAGATTCAGCAGCGATTCAAAGTGTTCAAAGACCTGGTGCTGGATGGCTTCCTTGCTCTGCCGGTAGCCGGTATAGCTGACCGTGACCAGGGGAATCAGAAAAAAAAGGCTGAACCAGATCAGCAATCTTCTCCCGATGCCGTGAAAGATACTGATGTTTTTCAAAGATGACATCCTGTGTCCCTCTATATGAAAATTGCGAAAAAAGAGTAACATAATGCATTCACCTTGACAAGAGTCCGGCCATCCGGTACTTTTCCTTAAATTCTGCCATATCCCGCTATCGGTTTTCTGGAAAGGAGTACATTGCCTTGTTTTTGAGACTGTTATCGTTGTGCGGATTACTGCTGTTGGCGGGAATGGGATGTGCCCTCCATAGCCCACCGCAGTTGACGGGAGAATTGCCCTACCCGCCAAAGGTGGTCGGCGAGAATACCATCGTTCATGTCCGAACCGGTTATCGACTGGACCCGGAGCAATTCTTCGAACTGCTGGGAGACGCCCGCATTATCTACCTCTCCGAAATCCATAACAGTCCGGGCGTCCACCGGATGCAGGCGGCGGTCATTCAGGGTTTTGCGGAACGGTTTCCAGGGAGAATTGCCGTGGGAATGGAAATGTTTCCCTATACGGCCCAGAAGAGACTCGACCGGTGGTACCGGAAAGGGGAGAATGGCGGCAAAGAGTTTGATGAGATCTGGAAGACCTACTGGGGGGAGAAAATTGAATATTACAGACCGGTGCTTGAGGTGATGGAGCAGCAGAATATTCCAATTGTAGCACTGAATGCGCCCAAATCGGTCGTCCATGAAGTGTCCCGCAACGGACTGGAGAATCTTCCCGGCGGACTTCGATCGACCCTCCCGGAGATGGACCTGACGGATCCCTATCAGAAAGCCTACCTTGCTTCCATCTTCCAGGGGCACCCCCAGGGCTCGGGGATGCTGGAACGTTTTCTCCTCGTCCAGTCTTTCTGGGAGGAAACCATGGCCGAGAAGGCAGCGGACTACCTGCAAAGCGAAGCAGGACAATCGAAAATTCTGATTGTCCTGGCCGGCGGGGATCACATCGATTATGGATTCGGGATTCCGCGGCGCCTTTTCCGGCGACTGCCCGTTACCTATTACACCGTCAAACCGAGATTTCTCTCGACCGATCAAATCCCGAGATCACAGTTCATGGATGTGGAGAAGACAACCCTTCCACTACAGGTTGCAGATTTTGTCTGGTATGTCTATTATCAATAATTATTGTGCCCTTCACTGTTGAAAGGGTATTTTTGAAGGAGCGGAAAAGGCGATGTCCCTGGTCAAGAAAAGGCGTTCCGCGGCAGGGCCCAGACGGGGCAATGCCGTTTTGAAGAAAGAGAGCAATGTCTGCCTGGATTGCGAGGCCACCTGTTGCCGCGACCTGGCTGTGATGATCACAAGGCCGAGAACCCGTGATGAGATCGATGCCCTGAAATGGCAGCTCCATTTCGATACGGTCCGGGTCTTTATCCGGAATCGCCGGTGGCACGTCCTGACGAAAGGAAAATGTATCTTTCTTTCCCCGGAGAACCTCTGTACGAACTATGAGGAGCGCTCGGAGATCTGCCGGGATCATCAGCCGCCGGACTGCGAACGGTACGGCGAATTCTACGAGGTCCTGATCGAAACGCCGGAGGAACTGGAAACCCACTTGGCCCGTCCCCGGAAGGGATGACCACCTCCTGCCGGCTTTCCCGGGTGTACGACGTATGTGTGGACGTTATACCTTCTTCGCCTTTCTCGAGGCCTTGGCCGAGATCTTCCCCGGCGTAGAATTTCCTGCCGGTCTTTCCCCCCGTTACAATATTGCACCGGGTCAGGAGGTGGTCGTGCTCCCCAATGACGGTAAGGGGGAGGGGGCGCTCTATCATTGGGGGCTGGTCCCTTCCTGGGTGAAAGATCCCGCTGCCTTCCGTTCCCTCATTAATGCTCGTGTAGAAACCTTGACCGAAAAACCTTCCTTTCGCGGGGCCTTCCGGCACCGTCGCTGCCTGATTCCTGCCGACGGGTTTTATGAGTGGGAGGAGATTACAGGAGAAAAGAGGAAAGTCCCTTACTATTTTCAACTTGAATCGAAACGTCCCTTTGCCATGGCCGGTCTCTGGGAGTGCCGCCAGGCTGCCGGCCGGGACGCGCTATGGAGCTGTACGATCATTACGACCGAGGCGAATGATACGGTTCGTCCGGTTCATTCCCGAATGCCCTTCATCCTCTCCCCTGAAGATCATGCTTGCTGGCTGGGACCCGGGGAGTTGGCTCCGGGCAGATTGAACGAGCTGTTGCTAAGAACTTCCGCTTTGCCCCTGGCCGCCCATCCCGTCTCCTCCCGTGTCAATTCTCCGGTCCGTGATGATCCGGCCTGTATCGAATCAGTTTGCTGAAAGATTTGTCAGGATGGATCAAGACAGGAAGGAAGGGGCCGGCCTTGCGACCGGCCCCTCGTGCAGGTTCTACCGGTTTTTCAGAAAGGTCAGGCCTTTCATGAAAAGGGGCAGAAGAAGAATCAGGAAAAGGGCCGGGTCGAGACCGCCCGAAGAATTCCTCGAGGTCTGCAGGTTGCATCCACCGCCTCCGCCGCCCGAAGAGGACCCGGAGGTGGTTGCAGGAACGCCCACGGCGCCTGGATCGACGATGATGCCGTCGTTGTCGTCATCGGTCAGCGTAAAGGTGACCTCGTTGCCGCTGACGGAGACGACGTCCATCTTGGAATAGGTTCCATTCTCATACTTCCAGTATTCCGCATCGGCGGGAAGATTTTCCGGCATCCGGAGTGTGATGTTGATGGATCCGCCGGGCGTGATTCCCGTAACACTGAAGCCGATGAATCCCCATTTGAAGACGATGCCGTCCGGTTTTCCGTCTGCCGGGAGGGCGACGTCCTCATCAATGGTTTCCGAGCCTTCAATGCGGCCGTCATCGGTCATGAGGATCATGTTGCCGTCGTTGTTGTCAGAGGGGAAGTGGGTGACGTCGGGATCCATATAGTCAGGGGTCCCGTCCTCATCGGCATCTTCTTCTTCCCCTTCGTCGTCGGAAGAAAGCATCCCTTCATCGTCATCGGAAATGCCGTCACCATCTTCATCATGGTGTTCCATGTCGCCATCGTGCGTCCCGCCGTTTCCGAGGAAGGCTGCGATGACGGTCATCTCATCTGCCGTCAAGGTGATCCCGGCCATCTCAGGAACTTCGGAGAGAGCTTCGGCGATATCCTCGGCCGATGCGCCGCGCACATCTTCATTGGCGGTTCCGCCGCTGCCGTCCGCCCCGTGGCAGGCGGCGCAGTTGGCACTATAGAGGGTCTCTCCTTCGGTGGATCCGCCCGTCGGTGCGGTCACGCAGCCGTCGGTTTCGTTGCAGCTTTCCCCGGTGGTGCAGGGGGTCGTACCCGGCTGGCAACTGCCGGCGGCGTCACAGGTCTCGTTGCCGTTGCAGAAGCGCCCGTCGTCACAGTCGGCGTTGGTGAGACACTGCGGACCCGCCATGCAGTGATTTGCTTCATCACAGGCCTGGCCCGAGGCGCAAGGGTTTGTCCCCGGTTGGCAGTTGCCGTTGCCGTCACAGGTCTCG
>CAYQVN010000057.1:0-9825 GCA_964420895.1 uncultured Nitrospirota bacterium
CTGGTAAAAACCGTCGTACTCCTTTCCTGTAGACAGGGCATACCCAAGGAGGATCCAGAATGGTAAAACGATTTTTTACACCCGGCTGGCCGAAGATCTTTCCCGGGCTGATTTTCTGTTTTCTTTTTGCCTGGGCGGCGATGAATACAGACCACACCCTTTCCCGCTATTACCATGCCAATGTGGCCATCTCCAATCTTCCGCAACTTGACACCCTGGAGGATGAGAAACTACTGGTCCTCCTGAAGATGAAGGGGATCAAGGCGAAGTCGAAGACGGTAGAAGATGTAGAGGCCTTCAAGGCGTTGAAAAAGATCAAGGTTCATGAGACCTCGTCCGAGGAACTTCATCGGCTCCTTATGGAAAACGACGCCCGGGGCATTCTGCGGTTGCATCTTAGCGGTTGGATGGAAAAGGCCGATGCCACGGTGAAGGATAATTTCGACTGGGCGGAATTTCTCTATTTGAAACTGCAGCTCAAGTATGTGGCGATCCTCCTCATCGGTGGCATCCTGATCCGGAACCTCATCGGGGTGCCGAAGATCTTCCTGCCGGGGATTAATGTGGCACGGCCCATCATCAAACCGGGCATTATTATCCTCGGCGTCCACTATATCTGGTCCGACGTGGTCAAGGTGGGCGGCGTGGGGCTTCTGCTGACGTCCATCTTTATTATGGGGGCCTCCCTCAGTGTGATGTTTTATGCCAAACGCAAGGGGATCCACGACGGACTGGCCGGGATCCTGGCCAACGGGATCGGGATCTGCGGGGTCTCGGCCATCATTGCCACGGCCCCGGTAGTGAAATCAAAACCGCGGGACATGGCCTATGCCATCGGGACGATTCTCCTCTTCGGGACAATCATGCTCTTTCTCTTCCCCTATGTGGGTGCCGGACTTGACCTGAGCCAGTCCCAGTTCGGTGCCTGGTGCGCCATTGCCATCCTCAACACGGCACAGCTCCTGGCTGCCTCGGAGTGGTACGGCGTCGGTGCCCGGGATACGGCGGTGCTGATCAATGCGGCCCGGATCATGTTCATTCCCATCATGGTTTTGCTCTCTCTCTGGTTCTACGTGATCCGTGAAGCCGGAAGCGAGTCGGCTGCCGCAAAGGTGAGCAAGTGGCGGATCCTGAGGGATAAATTCCCTGTTTTCATTCTTGGTTTTTTCGTAATGGTTTTGTTGAACTCATTCCATTTTATTGGCGGGCCCAAGGATGCGCATACCACGGCCTGGGCCATGAATACCGTCTACAAGTGGTTTTTTGCCTTCGGCTTTGCCGGAATCGGTCTCTCCATCAACATCGACGATATGAAGAAGGCCGGCGGCAAGGCTTTTGTCATCGGTTTCAATGCCGCCGTCCTCAAGGCCCTGCTCGGTCTTCTGGCCGTCTACCTTGTTGGTGCGGGCCTGCTCACAGTAGGCTCCGGTCACTGATCGTGAAGCCTGATTCCCTGAAAAAGATCCTCCTTGCTGTGGACGGAGAACCTCACACCCGTCGTGCCATCGACTACACGCTCACTGTATCTTCAGCACTGGGAGCCGAAGTGACGGCCTTCCACGTCCTGGATCCCTATCTGAAACAGTTCTACACGGAGATCTATGCCCAGGGAAGAAAGGAATATCTCGCCCATGTGGAGAGCGAGCTTCAGAAGCTCTGCCAGGCCGCTCTGACGGAAGTGGAAGAGATCGCCCGAAAGTGGCAACTTTCGATCACTCCTCTATTCCGTCACGGTGAGCCCCTGGAGGAGATCGTCCGGGAGGCCCATGGGGGAGGCTACGATCTGGTCGTGGTCGGGGGGAAATCGTTGACCCTGAAAAACCGGCTCCGGTCGAGAAATCTGCCGGAAAAGATCCTGAAAAAAGTCTCGATTCCGTTGCTGGTAGTGAGGGAATCAAGGGGATGAATTCCCTGCTGTATCTATTTCTTGACACTCTCCGTGAATTTGCATATCCTTTCCAAAACTCAATACCGATCAGGAAACCTGTAAAAATGAATGAACTCACTACCGATGTCATTGAAGAACTGAATCAGAAGATTCTCGACCTGAAGAGGAAACGGAATGCCGTGATTCTGGCTCACAACTATCAGGTTGACGAGGTCCAGGCCGTGGCCGACTATACTGGCGATTCCCTGGAGCTTTCCCGTCTGGCCGTCGATACCGAAGCCGAGGTGATCGTCTTCTGCGGGGTCCATTTCATGGCCGAAAGCGCTGCCATCCTCAATCCGCAGAAAAAGGTCCTTTTGCCGGCGAGTTATGCCGGCTGTCCCATGGCGGACATGGTGACAGTGGAAAAACTCAGGAAGTTAAAGGAAGAACATCCCGGCGCTCCCGTTGTGGCTTACGTGAATACCTCCGCCGCAGTGAAGGCGGAGAGTGACATCTGCTGCACCTCGGCCAACGTGGTTAAGGTCATCAACTCACTCGACTCCGAACAGGTGATTTGCATCCCCGACAAGAACCTTTCCGCCTATGCCCAGCAATTCACGGAGACGAAGATCATCCCCTGGAAGGGGTTCTGTATCGTCCATAATCTTCTGACGGCGGAGATGGTGAAAAAAGCCCAGGCCGAACATCCCGGCGCCCTCGTGCTGGCCCATCCGGAATGCCCCATGGAGGTCCTCGAACTGGCAGATCATGTGACGAGCACTTCGGGAATGCTCCGTTATGCGCAGGCCTCCGAGGCGAAAGAGTTCATCATCTGCACAGAGCGGGGACTCCTCTATAACCTGCGAAACCAGAACCCCGGCAAGGTTTTTCATATCGTCTCCGATGCACCGGCCCCCTGGGATCTTCCCATGATGACCTGCCAGAATATGAAACGGACCACCCTTGATCTGGTGGCCCGTTCACTACAAGAGATGGAGACGATCATCACGGTCCCCGAAGAGATCCGTCTCCGTGCCAAGGCCGCGCTGGACCGCATGCTGGCCATCCCCTGAGGATTGTTGATGAAGCTCCTCATCCGGGTTTTCGTGCTCCTGCTTTTTTCCCAAGGTTGTTTTCCTCCTCCCTCTTCGGTTGTCTCCCTTCAGAAAACGGAACCGCCTCCGCTCCTTCAGAGCGACAGGGTCTCCTGGACGCTTCTTCAGGGTGCCGTCGATGACACGATTGACGCTTTGCTGGGCCTCGACCCTTCTGAAAAGGTGACCGTGGGAGGTCGCGCCCTGACCGTGAAGGACCTGACAACGACTCTCATCACCTTTCAGCAGACTCTCGATAAAGCGAAGGGGCCCCGGGAACTTGAGCGTCTGCTCCGTGAGATCTTCTCCTTTTATGAAATCCCCGAGGAGGTCCTCTTTACGGGATACTATGAACCTCTCCTGACCGGCTCTTTCACGCCGACGGAACGTTTCCGTTATCCCCTCTACCGGCGCCCGCCGGAACGAAGGGTGAAGACCTTCGGAGTGAACGGCACGGCCCTCACCGAAAAATCCCCCTATTACACACGGAAGGAGATCGACAACCGTCATGTGCTGGACGGCCGCGGATTGGAACTGGTTTGGCTCGATGATCCCGTGGAGCGGTTTTTTCTCCATATTCAGGGAGCGGGGACGATCCGACTGCTCGACGGAAAGGTGCTGCGTGTCCAGTACGATGGGAGTAATGATCGTCCCTACCGTTCCATCGGTCGTCTATTGATTGAAGAGGGAAAACTTGCATCAGGGGAGGCCTCGGTACCGGGGATCAAGACCTATCTTCGCCGCCATCGGGAGGAGCAGGAGAAGATCATGAATGCCAATGAGCGGTACGTCTTCTTCAAAACGGCCGAAGGCGGGGCCCGAGGGGTCCTCGATATGAAGCTGACGCCCTATCACTCTCTGGCGACGGACCCCCGTGTTCTTCCCACGGGGAGTCTCCTTTACTATGTAACGCGGTTTCCCGTCCTTGATGCATCAGGTGCCGTATCCGGTTGGCGCAAGGAGGCCCATTTCGCCGTGAGCCAGGATATCGGCGAGGCGATTGCCGGTGCGCTCCGGGCCGACGTCTATTTCGGAGAAGGGGAGAGGGCCGCAGCCCGGGCCGGGCAGATGATGGCGAAGGGGCGGATCTATCTTCTCCTCCCGAGAAGACGGTAGAGTCATAAAAATACAATCACACATTTGGCATTTCTTTCTGTTCTGTGCTATAATCCTTTTTACTTTCAATACGTTTCCAATCTATCCGGGCCTTAAATGTCAAATGTCGTTCTTTCTTTCGGAGAGATTCTCTACGATATCTTTCCCGCCTACGAGCGGTTGGGCGGGGCACCCTTTAATTTTGCCTATCACCTCCATGCCTTTGATTGCCAAAGTCGTCTGATCAGCCGTGTGGGGAAGGACAAACGGGGGGATGCCATCGCCGCCTTTCTGCAACAGAATATCGGAGTTGATCTCCTTCAGCGGGATTCTCTCCATCCGACGGGAACGGTCCGGGTGGTGGTAGATGCGTCAGGGATCCCTGATTTTACGATCGTTGAGGGAGTGGCCTACGATCATATCGAGGCCGACGATGCGGTGTTGCAGGCCATGGATTCGGCGCCGGCCCTGATCTATTTCGGGACGCTGGCACAGCGCAGCGCGGATTCCAACTCGGCTCTTGAGGCGCTTCTCTCTCGGGCGGAATCGGCCCGGATTCTCTACGATATGAATCTGCGCCAGGATTTTTTCTCCCGGGAAGTGATTGAAAAATCACTTACGGCCTGTCATATCGTAAAACTGAATGACGAGGAACTGCGTACCTGCAAGGGGATTCTGCAGTATGAGGGAGAGGACGATGCCTTTGTCTCACACCTGATGGAACGATACCGGTTGGAATGGATCTGTCTGACCCGGGGGGCGCAGGGGAGTGTCCTCTATCACGGAGGAGAGCATTTTTGTGTGGAGGGGACACCGGCGCAGGCAGTGATCGATACTGTTGGTGCCGGAGATGCCTATACGGCGATCCTGGCGATGGGGATCCTGCGGGATTGGACGCCCGAGACGATTCTTTCGCGGGCCACGGAGTTTGCCGGCGCAGTCTGCGGACTGCCCGGTGCCATCCCGGAGGATGATTCCTTTTATCGACCCTATCTGCACTGGAAGGAGGCGGTGAAGCAATGAGCCGGCAAGGGAAGCATATCCTGATGATCAGTCTCCATGGATTGATCCGGGAGAATAATCTGGAGATGGGCCGCGATGCTGATACGGGCGGCCAGATCAAATATGTACTGGAACTGGCCCGGGCATTGGGAAAGCACCCTGCAGTGCGACAGGTTGATCTCTTTACCCGTCTGATTCGGGACAAACGGGTTTCGCCTGATTACAGCCGCCCCATCGAACCGTTGGCGGAGAATGTCCGTATCGTCCGGATCCAGTGCGGGGGGACGCGGTATATTCGAAAGGAACTGCTCTGGCCCTTCCTCGATGAATATGTCGACAAGACCCTCCGGTTCCTGAAAAGTGAGGGGGGACTGCCCGACATCATACACGGCCACTACGCCGATGCGGGAAAGATCGCCATGGAACTGGCCCACATCCTGGGGCTTCCCTTTGTCTTTACGGGGCATTCCCTGGGACGCTCCAAAAAAGATCGGTTGCTGGCGGGCGGCATGAATGAAGAGACCATCAATAAACGTTTCCGGATCGACCACCGGATCGGTGTGGAAGAGGAGATCCTGAAGAATGCCGAACTTGTCGTCACCTCGACCCATCAGGAAGTGGAGGTGCAGTACGGTCTCTATGAAAATCATGAATTGCCCCAGTATCATGTCATCCCGCCCGGGATCGATCTGACCCAGTTTCATCCCTATTATGATGACCTTTTCCAGGAGGGTGAGGTCGATGAAGTCCACAAGCAGGCGATTGTGTCGATCTCCTCAAACATGGAGCGCTTTTTTCTCCATCCCGACAAACCGCTGATCCTGGCCCTGAGCCGTCCGGAAAAGCGAAAGAATATCGACGGACTGATCTCCGCCTACGGGATGAACAAGGAGTTGCAGGCCCTCGCCAACCTGGCCGTCTTTGCAGGGATCCGGAAGGATATTTCGAAGATGGGTGAAAACGAGCGGGAGGTTCTGACGGAGATCCTCCTCCTCATGGACAAGTTCGATCTTTACGGCAAACTGGCCATCCCGAAGCAACATGATTTCGAGTACGAAGTCCCCGAACTCTACCGGATTGCGGCCGGCAAAAAAGGGGTCTTCATCAACACCGCCCTGACGGAGCCTTTCGGGTTGACACTGCTGGAAGCAGCTTCCTGTGGCCTGCCGATCGTTGCCACCGATGACGGCGGTCCCCGGGATATCATCAAGAACTGCCAGAACGGGATCTTGGTCGATGCGACAAGCAGCAAGGAGATCGGTCGGGCCATCAAGAAGATACTCGTCAATCCCGATCTGTGGCAGAAGTATTCTACCAACGGGATCAACAACGTCCGAAAACACTATTCCTGGGATGCCCATTGCAAGACCTATATGGCCAAGGGTGTGCAGGTCCTTTGTGGCGGCAGAAAAGAAGAAAAGGTCGAATTGGCCGGAGCGGATGCCTTCGGGCGGCGCTTAAGCCGGGTCAACAAGTTCATTATTTCCGACATCGACAACACCCTCATCGGTGATGAGGAGGCTTTGGAAGTGCTCATGGAACGTTTGGAAAAGAATAACAAAAACGTTGGTTTCGGTATTGCCACGGGTCGAACCGTCGATTCCGCCATGGAGGTATTGAAAGAGAATGATGTCCCTGCCCCCGACGTGATCATCTCTTCCGTTGGCGCTGAAATCTACTACGGCCCAGACCTTGTGCCGGACAAGGGGTGGGAGAGCCACATCTCGGCCCGGTGGAACCGGGAGAAGATCGAGGAACTTCTGAAAGAGTTTGACTTTCTTGAAATCCAGGAAGGGGAGACCCAGCGTCGGTTCAAACTGAGTTACTACATCGACGGCACCCATCTGAATATGTCCGATACCCTGGCCCGGGTCCATGCCCTGCTGATCGAAAATAAATGCCGTTATAATCTGATCTTTTCCCACCAGCAGTTTGTTGACATCCTTCCCTACCGGGCCTCCAAAGGAAAGGCGATCCGCTATCTCGCCTACAAATGGAATACCCCCCTGAAGAACATCCTTGTCTGTGGCGATTCGGGCAATGACGAAGAGATGCTGCGGGGAGAGATGCCGGCCATCGTGGTGGGAAATCACAGCGATGAACTGGATCATCTCAAGGGGAGCCGCAACGTCTATTTCTCCCAGGATGACTATACGGCAGGGATCCTGGAGGGGATTGCAAATTATCGATTTCTGGAGAAACAGGGATGAGCCGAATAAAATGGATGGAACTGATTCCGGAGAAGTCCCTCAAAGATTTTCACGCCTTCCTCCGGGAACTGTTGAAACAAGAAAAGCGTTATCTCCTGCGTAATGATCTTCTTCTGGCCTGGGAGGATTTCAAGGGAAAGGGAAAAGGGGCCCGGGACCTGTCGCCCTTGAACTCTTTTCTCGCCAAGGTCCCTGAGATGATCCTCTTTGACGATTTCGTGCTGCTGATCCATCGCTACCAGATGGCCAAGGACCGCATCTACAAGTTTCCTTATAACGGGACAGCCTTTGGTGATCCCGAGCAGATCACGATAGGAGAACTCCTCGATCTACGGGACAGTTGCATCCATAAGACGAACGGTGCAACACCGATGAAACTCAAGATCGATTTTACCCCCTTCTACGACTATTCTCCCCTGATCCGTGACCCACGGAACGTCGGCAAGGGAATCGAATTTCTGAACCGCCACATGTCGAGCAGTATCTTCCAGAACCCGGATACATGGCACCGGAAACTCTTTGAATTCCTGAAGATCCATTGCCTGGGGGGAAAACAGCTGTTGGTGAACGGCGAAAAGATCGGAAACGATCGACAACTGATCGAGATGCTCGACCGGGCCGTGGAGTGGCTTGAAGATGTGGATGGGACACGATCTTTTGCAGAGGTCATGAAACAACTGCAGATCTTCGGCTTCGAACCGGGTTGGGGCAACACACCGGAACGGGTTCTCGAAACCATGCAGCTACTTCTGGATCTTTTCGAGGCCCCCGACAGCCAGGCCCTGGAGAGTTTTATCTCCCGGATTCCCATGGTCTCCCGGGTGGCCATCATCTCCCCCCACGGTTTCTTCGGCCAGGAGAATGTCCTGGGAAAACCGGATACGGGAGGGCAGGTCGTTTATATCCTCGACCAGATCCGTGCCATCGAAACCGCCCTGGCGGAGAACCTCCGCCTTTCCGGTCTCGACTTCGACCCCAAGATCATGGTGGTCACACGGCTGATCCCGGAGAGCGAGAATACCACCTCTCATGTGCGGTGGGAGAAGATCCGTGGGACCCGCAACTGCTCGATCCTTCGGGTCCCTTTCCGGGACAAGGAAAAGAATATCATTACCTACTGGATCTCCCGATTCTGGGTCTGGCCCTATCTGGAACAGTTCGCCTATGAGGCATTGGAAGAATTGAGGCGTGAGTTGGGACGAAACCCCGACCTGATTATCGGAAACTATTCCGACGGAAACCTCGTGGCTTCACTCCTCTCCGAGGAGACCGGCGTGATTCAATGTAATATCGCCCATGCCCTGGAAAAATCGAAGTACCTTTTTTCCGACCTTTATTGGGAGGAGATGGAACAGGAGTATCACTTTTCCCTGCAATTTACCGCCGATCTACTGTCGATGAACATGGCGGACTTCATCATTACCAGCACCTTCCAGGAGATTGCCGGGACGTCCTCCGTCATGGGGCAGTACGAGTCCTATCACTACTACACCATGCCCGGTTTCTGTCAGGTCCTGGGGGGGATCAACCTCTTCCACCCGAAGTTCAATGTCATTTCCCCCGGCGTCGATGAGTCGGTTTATTATCCCTATTTTGAGAAAGAGCAGCGCGGAAAAGAACGGTGTTGCGAGATTTCCACGCTCCTTTTTGAACAGGAAGGGGAGGAGATCTTCGGTACGATTGCAGACCCGAAGAAGACGCCCATCTTTACCATGGCACGCCTCGACAAGATCAAGAATGTCACGGGCCTGGTGGAATGTTTCGGGAAATATTCCGAGATCCAGGACCGGGCCAATCTGATCGTCATTGCCGGGAAAATCGATCCCGAGGCCACCGACGATCCGGAAGAGAAGGAAGAGATCCTCCGGATGCACCAGTTGATCGAGGAGTATCAGTTAGAGGGGAAGATCCGGTGGATCGGGATGCAACTCAAGAAGGAAGATACGGGGGAGATCTACCGTGTGATTGCCGATCATAACGGTTTCTTTGTCCAGCCGGCTCTCTTCGAGGCCTTCGGCCTGACCGTGCTGGAGGCGATGTCCTGCGGGCTGCCCGTTTTCGCCACCCAGTTCGGCGGCCCCTCGGAGATTATCAAGAACGGTGTGAATGGTTTCCTGATCAATCCGACCCGGCAGGACCTTCTGCGGGATCAACTGATCGACTTTCTGAAGAAGGGGGGGGAGGGACCCCTGACCTGGAACCATATCTCCAACAATGCCATCAAACGGGTCGAAGAGAAATACACCTGGCGCCATTATAGCGACAAACTGCTGAAGCTGACCAAGCTCTACGGCTTCTGGCGCTACGCCGTCTCAAACATCGAAAAGCGGAAGATGAAGATCTATTCGCAGACGTTGTATCATCTGCTCTACAAAAAGCGCGTCGAAGAGATGATGAAATGATCTTTGGATGTCCCCCCTTTTGTAAAAGGGGGGATAGGGGGGATTCAAAAGCAGGAGCAATTAACCACGGAAGACTGAGGTCTCGGAGAAACATCAAAGTCAAAAGCATTGACCACGGAGATCACGGGGAGCACGGAGAAAAGCAAAGGCGA
>CAYQVN010000058.1:0-9802 GCA_964420895.1 uncultured Nitrospirota bacterium
TGAGAAAGGGATAATGTGATCTGAACTTGAATTTTAAAAGAAATGAGGGGAAGGGTTATGAAGACTCTAATTGATGAGGTGATGGCAGCCAATCAGGCCTATGCCGGTGAATTCGGCAATAAGGCCGCTTTGCCGATGCCTCCGGGCAGGAAGATTGCGATCCTCACCTGTATGGATGCCCGTCTGGATCCGGCGAAATTTGCCGGCTTGAAGGAAGGGGATGCCCATGTGATCCGGAATGCCGGTGGCCGGGCCAGTGAGGATGCGATTCGTTCCCTTGTGATTTCACACAAGCTCCTGGGGACGGATCAGTGGTTTGTGATCCATCACACCGACTGCGGCATGCTGACCTTTACCGATGAGGTCATGCGAAAGCTGCTGAAGAGCAGCCTGAAGACGGCGAAGGTCGATGCGAGCGGATGGCATGATGCCGGGGAAGGCCCCGGTTCGGTGGAAGGGGAGTACATCAATTGGCTCACCTTCAGCAATGTCGCCGGGAGTGTGATTGAAGATGTACATCGGATCCGTTCTCATTCGTTGGTGGCTTCCGATATCCTGATTTACGGTTGCATCTTTGATGTAAAGAGTGGAAAGCTGACTGCCGTGCCCGAGGCGATGGAGATCGGGAAAGCGGCATAGCCGGAATGCGCAGAGACCGGAAGGTCCTGCAGTAAAAGGAGTATGGCCCTATTCCGGAGCATGTTTTCTGGAAGAAAGGGAAGGGTCTGTCTTTTTCGATTTTGCCCTCGATCCTTTAAAGCTCGATCTTCAGCTTCATTTCCTTGGCTCCAAGGAGTACCCGTTTTCTTTGAATCATGACCTCTACGGTATCCCCTTTTTCCTTGAGGACGAGGGCGATTTTTATGTCGGAGATCTTGCCGACCTTGTTCTCACCGATCCCGGTGATCAGATCGCCTTCTTCCATCCCGGCCTTTTGAGCAGGTCCCTCGGGAAGCATTTTAACAACTTCGACGCCCTCCTCCTTTTCTTCGAGCATGACCATCAGTTTGGGACTCTCCGGGGTCTCCATCGGTTCCGGAAAGAGGATATAGTCGGCCAGGTCCCGGCTGACGGTGTCGGTGATGTCGTTTAAAATCACCGTTCCCTGGATGCCGGTAATTCGCTGGACCCGGTCAGGGATTCCCCAGGAATACTGGAGATGGCCGTTCCCGGCGAGGACGATCATGGGCGTTCCGGGGTGGGCGTCCAGGGTCTCGGCGATGCTGTGGGCCATGGTCTCATCCCAGAGGATCTGGGACTGGAAAAAATTCCCGAATGCAGCGACGTCTCTATGTTGGTCATGATGGTTCTGGTGGGGGTGCTGCCCGAAGATCTCCTCCATGGACTGACGATAGTCTTGATTCGTCATGTCGATATCTTTGGGGATGGCGGCAGCTTCCTCTTCGGCCAGAGCGGTGATTCCCTGGCGGGTGACCTTTCGTATGATTTCCGCTTGAAGGTTGAGGGCCACAACGGGGATCTTTTTCGTGCGGGCAAATTGAAGGATGTCCCGGTAGAGGTTGTATTCATATTTCCAGCGAGTGAAATATTCCGTCTTGGCAAGCATTTCTTCTTCATCGATTGTGCCCTGGATGTACTGGTCGAGATATTTCTGATAGGGACGCTGAAACATCTCCATGCCGATGATGAGTTCGCCCCGGGTTTCGTAGAGCCTCCGTATGACTTCCAGCTGCGTCACGTGATGGGCATAAGCGGTGTGAGATTCGCCGACAAAGATCAGGCGCTGGTTCCGTATCTTTTCGAAGATGTCGTTGAGATCGAGGTTCTTCCGGGTCTCGACGGCCTCCACGGTGACCCCAAGATCGATGAGAATTCCCTCTTCGGTGGCGCGGGTCTTCTTCGAGATCACCTTTCCCTCCTGAAAAATCAGTTCAGAATAATTTCCGTAATGGAAGAGTTTTTTCAGGGCGGAAAGGCTTGCGCCCGGTTGATCGCCGCCGAGGATCACGGCTGCGAACTTCGGATTGAGCGGGTTGGTCTTCACTTCGACGACCAGGTCGCCTGGTGGCAGGGGCGCATCGGCGAAAAGTCGCTGATAGATCCTGTTTTGTTTTGTGACGATCAGGAGTGAGTGGTCCCGGAGATCCTTGCCGGTGACTTCTGTTGCATTTTTGATTTCGAATTTCTCTTCCCGGAGCAGGTCGACCGCCTCGCGGTACTCCTCCGGGACGTTTTCGGGAAGGATGACCAGGGAGGAGGAGTTTCCTGTAAAGGCGGAAAGGACCGGCGGGGTCTCCCGTGCCGTGAGTCTTCGAAGGAGGTCGTATTGGTCATCGAGGATTACTTGCGTCGGTTTCTCGGAAGAAACGTGCACCAAATGAGAGACGGACTGCTCGACGGGAAATCGGAAGGTTTCACGTCCCGTCGCTGTGATGACCGTGACGGGGAGCGTAAACCGGTAAGGCTCACCCTCCTGTCGGATGTCAAGGGTGAGACGGTATTGACCATCCCGATAGACGACTCTCGGGTCTTCGATGTGGAAGGTCGGGAGCCCCTTGCGCTCCACCCATTGTTTGAAAAAAGGCGCCAGATCTTGTTTTGCAGCAGTGGAAAAGTGCTTCTCCAGATCATCCCAGGAGAATGTCTTGAATTTCCCCTTTGCAATTATCTCCCTTAATCCCCCGAAGAAGGCCTCTTCGCCAATCTCTTTTTTGAGCAGATGAAACACCATGGCTGTTTTTCCGTAACCGATGGCCTGAGTAGAACGATCCTTGCGCTGCCGGAACTCTTTGAGAGAGATCTCCTTTTCATGAGATACATAATTCCGGTAATCCGTCAGGATTTTCTTCCGGTATTCCGCTCCCCGGCCCTGCTGTGCCTCGTACCAGTGGTCGGCAAGATAGGTGGTCAATCCTTCGGCCCAGTTGCCTTCCTTCTCTTTCACATAGACGCTGTTGCCGAACCACTGATGGAGGATCTCATGGCCGAGGGAGGTTTTGATAATAAAGGGGAGTTTGACCACCTGCGATCCGAGGAGGGTGTAGGTCGGAAAGGAGTACCCCGTAGGGTAGCGGTTCTCGACGATGGAGAAGAGGGGGTAAGGGAATTTCCCGAGCATCTTTTCATAGAGGTCGATATAGTCCCGGGCCTGATCAAGATAGGTAAGAGCCAGATTGTCATCCTCGGCGAAGAAGAGGGCACGTAGGGTGATGTCCCGGAATTTTTCTTCCCGGACATTATAAGGCCCGGCAACGAGGGTAATGCCCGGGGTGGGGTGTGGGAAATCGAAATAGACGGTCTTCTCGATACAGTCGGCTGTGAGCAGCACCGAGTCCGACTCGGTGACGGGGGTCATCTCCAGGGGGAGAACCACTGTCAACTGGTAGCGGCTGGCCGTGGGGATCTCCGGGTACCAACCGGAAAGGAGCATGACACTGTCAGAGTTGATGACATTCTCTCCCGGTTCTTCGGGAAAGTCCTTGCGGTATTCCAGCTCGATCACGTGGGGGCCGGGCTGGTGTCTGACGCCTTTTTGCAGCTCCTCAAAGGTGGAGACCGGTTGTCCGTCCAGGCCCCATTCCGTGATGTTGAAAGAATCCCTATTGATGGTGAACTTGTTGCCGGCCGGAAGGGCAAGGGTGACGTGGCCTTCAACGGCGTGGGCGTCGGGCAGGAGTCGCACCTTCAATTGGTACAACGGGATCTCTTCGGCAAAAGCGTTATTCACGGTCATGATCATTAACAGGATCAAAAAAGGTTTTACAAATCTTACCATATGGGTCTCCTATTTTCTTTCGTATTTTTGATACTCAAAGCGGAGTGAGAATATCATCAATATCCATAAGGTGCAAATCCCCATGGTGAGCCAACTCAACTGCGACACATTGACCTGAAAGGGGAGCCATTGGGTCAGGGCCAGGATAATGAAGGAGCTGAAAATTTTGAAAGTCCGGTATCCGAACATGTCGATCCAGGCCTTGGCCTGGTAGATCAGGATGGGGTCGACGGGGACATAGAGCAACTCCTTGGAGGCGCGGTTGATGGAATAGGAAAGCCCCCGGTCGCTGATCTTTGTGGCGCTTCCCGTAAAAAGGGTAGTGTGCATGAGAAAGACGCCGGAGCAGATGCTCATCATGACCGGTTGAACGAGGAGACCTGCAATCACGCCGAGACCCCGGTGTACGAGGGGGGTCAGGATCAGGTTCACGCAGATGGAGACGATACCGAGGGCGCTGAAGAACAGGGAGAGAAAGGCGGTCCGGGCCTCCTGATTGATGTAAGCTCCTTCCACTGTTTTCAGGAACTGGTATTCGATGATGGGGGAGGCGAGCTGAGCCAGCAGGAGGATCGAGGCAATGAGGAGAAGGTAACGGCTGTGCCCCAGGATGCGCCATCCTTTGCGGTCGAGGTTTTGTTGTGCCGGCATTTCGACTTCGCAGTACATTCCGATATGATTCATGCAGTTGTTCAAAACGAGAATGACGGAAAGGATGGAGGCCGCGACGAGAAGCAGGTCCGGTGTGGTCAGGGCGGTCTTTTTGATCAGAAAGGCAGCGAAGGCACCGCCCGCGATTCCGCCTGAAAGGCCTCCGGTGCCGACAATCCCATACCATTTCTTCCCTTCGGCGGTGCTGTAGATGGAGTTGGTCAGGCTCCAGAACTGTTCCACCAGAATTACGCCGAGGATATCGACAAAGATGAAGAAGGCAACAACACCGGCATGGCTGGGATTTTCCATGAGAAAACGGAAAAAAATGAGCAGCCCGGTGCAGAGCAGAAGGGTTGCCTGCACCACGGTGAAACGTTGAAACCGTTCCACCAGGCGGTGATAACCGGCAATCAGGACCCCCATGGAGAGGGCGGTACCGATCCACGCATAGGGGAGCTTATCGGCTCCCAAGTGTTCGATAAATAAAGACTTGCTTGCCGGCTTTAACTGGTATAAGGCCATGATGATGAGTAAAAAATTGACAAAAAGAAATGCGGCCCGAATCTCCGGTCGCCGGAGAGCCCTGTAACGTGCACGACATTCCGATTGTTGTTCCGATGGATTTATCAATTGCATTTTCTCCGGTGGTCCGGTATGTTACAATACCATTATGCGGAGTTCAACAGTACGACTCTTCATTTCTTTTCTGATTCTTTCCTTTGCGGCGTTACTTCCCGCCGATGCCCAGCAGGGATATCCTCTTTTGTTCCAATGCGGCAATCCGGATCTGCAGCACGGTCTGGAGATGGGCCTTCGCCATATTGGACTTGCTGATGCCGTAAAGAGGAAGTCCCTTTCCATCGCCCTCGTGGATGTGACCGATCCTTTTGTGCCGCGGTTGGCCTCTGTCAATGGTGACGAGATGATGTATGCCGCGAGCCTTCCCAAGATTGCCGTACTTCTGGGTGCCTTTGAACGGATCAACCGGGGAGAGATGAACTTCGATGCAAAGACCTGTGACACCCTGACCTGCATGATCCGTAACTCCTCCAACCGGGCGGCCACGGAGATGTTAAACCGTGTCGGCAAGAAGTTCCTCGCCGATCTCCTCCAGTCTCCCCCGTACAAACTCTACGATCCGGCCGTCAACGGCGGTCTCTGGGTCGGGAAGGAATATGGCAAGGGGCAGGCCTGGAAGCGCGACCCTCTCCATCATCTTTCCCATGGCGCCACGGCCCTTCAGGTGGCCCGATTCTACTACCTGCTGCAAACGGGGCGCCTCGTCTCGCCCGAAGTGAGTCTGGAGATGAAAGCGATTCTTGGCAACTCCGCCATTCACCATAAGTTCGTCAAGGGACTGGAAAAGGCCCGGCCCGGATCGAAGATCTACCGGAAGTCGGGAACCTGGCGGCAATACCATGCCGACAGCGCCATTGTGGAACGGGATGGGCGGTGTTACATTGCCGTTGCCCTGGCCGACGATCCCCATGGCGGGGAATGGCTCAGCCGTCTTATTGTGGCACTGGACGATCTGGTCTTTTCCTGTCAGACGTCTCCGGCACACTTCTCATTACCGGATGGAAGCTCTCTATAAGCCGGTGAATCCGCGTGGCAAACGTCTGGTGGGCCACGGCCGAATTTTCCCTCAACACATTCGATAAAACAACGGTCAGATAGTAAAGATGTCCCTCCTTTGCCGGCGCTTCCACGATGGCGACGGAATTCATCCGGTTCTCCACATTGCCGTGGTATTTTTTGCAGGTGAAATCAGGTTCTTCCTTGCATCGGTATAAGGACCCCGACTTGAAATAGACGGCGGCCCCGGAGAGGGCCGGCGACGAGGCATAGCGGATTCTCCGTTGTGTCATGTAGAGGAGGCGCTTGATCTCCCGGCTGGAAAAGGGATCGACAATCCTGCCCTGCTCCAGGAGGAGGAGAAAGTGCATTAACTCCCTTGCATCGGCCCGGCTGTTTGTGCCCGGGACGAGGATCTTCCCCTGATGGGTGAAAAATCCCCCCTGCCGGAGGCGGTTAAATTCGAGTCCGTTGCGGATCACGGGATCATGGAGTCCCACGGAGAGTATGGCCGAGAGTTCCTTCCGGGGCGTTGAGTTAAAAAACTCTTCCGACACCTCAGGTGGCACGGGATAGTCACGGTCGAACTGCACCAGCAGGATCAGTTGTTTGATCACCATGCTGGCTGCAGCGTTGGAACTGGCTGAGAGCATCCAGTCGAGATAGGTCCAGAGGGAGGCGGTATCACCAATCCTCAGGGGGCGGTGATGAAAGCGTTTTTTCTCGGCGTCCCAGAAGGGGACTTTGTGATGGTCTGTACGGATGAAGCGATCCGCCGTGACCGGGGCCGTTCGCAGCACCTGAAGGCGTGCCTCGATATCATCAGGGTAGATGTCGGCCAGTGCCTGGAAGATCCCCAGGGCCACCATCAGTTTTCCGACACTGCCGGGATTGCCAGGCTCCCGTCCACGGTACTCGGCATAACGGGGGTGTGCAAGGTCCGACAGATCGAGCACTGCAAAGCCATACTGTTCCGCCCCCTCTCCCAGAAAATCCCGGACCTGCTCCGTGAGAATCGGGTCCGGTTCCGGTAAGGTCAAGTCGAGATGATCGAGGAGGCGCAGGTCCACCTCCGAGGTTTTCAGAAGGGCCCCGGGGGGTAGACGGTGCCCCCGGACGGCTCCCTCTTGGGCAAGGCGGTATCCTTCCAGGCGGGCGATTCCTGTATAGCCGTCACCGTCGAGCGGGTAGCCCTGAACTGTCGGGACAAAGGTGAGCAGTCCGAAGAGGAGGATGAGAACATTGGGCATAGCAAATTTCATGAGGATCCCCCTGGCGGGACTTCATCGAGATCAACCTTCTCGATCCTGTCGGGATGGATGCCCTCGTCGAGTTGATTCAGAAAACGGTTCTGCTGCGCCCGGGCACTGTCAAGAAAGGGGCGGATCTGAAAGAGAATCAGTTTGCCCCGGAGAAAGCCGAATTCGATATCGGCCGGAGTCTCCTCTCCTTCAGCATTAAGGAGAGAGGGGAAACGCTCCGGCAGGTCCTGCGCCAGTCTGCGAAGTTGGGCGATCTCCTCCGGCGATAGAAGAGCGTCCCGCCCGCTTGCCGGGACCTTTTTAAGCCCCCCTTCGGGAAGTAGAATCCCCATCCCCGGTTCCGTGGCCTGGGCCAGAAGACGGATCTTCTCTCCCTTCGTTTCAATGCGCAGTTCTTCGGCACCCTGCCCGGAGACAGCCCCCCCCACTCCTTCGTTGACGGCCACCGAGAGCCAGTCCGGAGAACCGCTTTCCAGGTCCCGGGTGACCATGACGCCCGACTTTTCTGCGGGAACGCTTTTCAGTAGCAGAACGGAGACATAGACATGTTCGGGGTCGTCCATGTAGGCCTGGCGCCAGGCATAGGAACGTTCCGTGAAGGGAGAGGCCCAGATCCGTCGAAGGGCCGTCAGAATGTTTTCAAAACCGACGACATGGGGGACGGTCAGGTTCAAACCGGCGCCGGTGAAGCCGGGAAGATCTTCGAGGTTGGTGTCGCTCCGGACGAAGACACCATAGGTCCCATCGGGACCGAAGGCCTGCTCCATGGCACGACGGAGTTTCTTTTGCAAGGCGGCATCAAAATCGGCAGCGCGGATCCGGGTCCTCAGCCTTCTGAGAAAATACCTTGCAGCCCGGTCGCGTTCTTTTCCGGTCAGTATAGCCAGGGCGGCGTAGCGGGACCGCATCCAGTCGATGATCCGCTCCCCCCCCGGTGTCATGGGACGCTCCAATAGGGACCGGAAGAGGCCGAAGGGGAGGACCAGCCCCTCGGGAACGTTATCGGGGAAACGGTTTTTCAGCTCCCCCAGGTTGGCTGCCTTGGGACCGGCGATTCGGCCTGCATCGGATCTGTGTAGAGAGGTGAGGGGAAGGATCTCCCGGTTGTCGAGATCGAGTTTTTCAGGATCCACCCGGATCAGTGATTTGCCTCGCTCTTCTTCCTGCCGGAAGACGGCATTCCATGAAGTGTTGTTCTCCTCCAGTCGGACGACACCCCGGGCACTGACGGCCAGGACGACCGTACCGCCTGCTTTCTCCTTCAAAGAGTTCAATAGCCGCTTGTCGATGACCACATTGGGGATCCCGAGATTCCGTGCAAGGAGTTGTACATGGGAGAGGGAGTTCCCTTCCCGGGCGGTAATGATCCCTGCCACCGGTGTCAAGTCTGCAGTCGTGGCCGGAAGGACGTAGATTCCCTCTCGGTTAAAGATGGAATCGGCGGTTTCCGGTGGGAAATAGAGTTTCCCCCGCCCGAGACCGGGATTGAGCGCACGGATTCCTCCGGCAACGGTTTCTCCGAAGAAACGGTGTTGTACGCCCAAAAGTCGGTTGGCATCAATGATCAGGCTGTCGAGGATGGTTGCGCAGAATAGAAGGGGACTCCCCCGCAGACGGTCATGAATGAAGTTGCGGGTCAGCGGTTCGATGATCGAGAGGTGTTCCACCTCCTCTGCGAATAAGAATTGCATCTGTCGATCGGTCCATCCGGGGACCCGGGAGAGGTAATCAAGTTCCGCCTTGTAGGTTTCCAGGGAAGGGGAGGATCGGGTCAGCGCCGCGCAACTTTCCTGAAGGCTTTGCCACTGACGATGGGTGAGGAGGCCGATGCCGTAGAGTGCGTCGGCGCTTCTCTTGACCCATGCGAGACGTTCCCGGCGTGAGGCACGGGGAAGTGCTTTCAGTGTATCGTTGCCGGAGCGGAAGATCTCTCCTTCCAGGTCTAGACTCAAGTCGAGAAGGTCCACCCGTCTTTCCGGTCCCCTGACTTCGCCGAGGTGGTCCCGGATCAGGGCCAGAAGGTAACCGGCAGCCTGCAGACGTACTTCGGGCGGGTTCACCTCCGTGAGGAGAGCGGCGCCCTTTCGGAATTCCCCGACGAGGGGAGCAATACCGATCCTCTTCGACAGGGACTCAAGTTCTGAGGCGGTTTTCCGCGGGAGGTAGACCTCCTCGATTGTTTCCGCCAGGCGCAGGTATCCTGCGCTGAGTTCGGGTTGTCCCTTCTTCTTTGCATAGAGACGGACAAGGGCGGCATCTCCGGGGTCCGGTTGGACATGAATCTTGATGCGGAGTTTTTCAAAGGCGGTGTCTTTCTCGGCGATGGATCGGGAGAGTTGACGCATCTCAGTGATGGAGGCCTCCTGGTGACGGTGTGGCAGAAGACGGGCCGCCTCCCGAAGGAGGAGGAAACGGTCTTTTCGCCACAGGGGAAGCGCCGTCATTGCCTGCAGAAGTTCCTGCCCGGCTGCTGTTTCATTTTCGGCCTGCAGCGCCCCCCGGTAATAGCGGGCGCGGCGAAAGATCCAGCCATCATCGGAGGCGATGAGGAACCGTTCAAGGAGGAGCTGTTTCA
>CAYQVN010000059.1:0-5962 GCA_964420895.1 uncultured Nitrospirota bacterium
TGAGTTCTTAAGGTAAAATTAGAAAAATCCTTGACAGGGGGGTGATTATTTTGCTAAATTTCCTATTTCGATATCGAAAAACTTCTCGTTGCGAGGGTAAGTGCTTATGAAATATGCAATTATTGAGACAGGCGGTAAGCAGTACAAGGTTGCCGAAGGAGATGTCCTTCAGGTGGAGCGTTTGAAGGCCGCTGTCGGTGACGTGGTGGAGATCGACCGGGTGGTGGCGATCGGCGGGGAGGAATCCCTTCAGGCCGGAACCCCCTACCTGGATAGCGTCCGTGTGAAGGCCGAGGTGATCTCCATGGACCGGGACAAGAAAATCATGGTTTTTAAGAAAAAGCGGCGCAAGGGATACCGAAAAAAACAGGGACACCGGCAGAATCGGACCGGCCTCAAGATTGTACAGATTGCGTCCTGACAGGAGTTTACAATGGCACATAAAAAAGCGGGTGGAAGTTCCAGGAACGGTCGAGAGAGCCAGTCCAAACGATTGGGAGTGAAACGTTTCGGCGGGCAGAACGTTACGGCCGGGTCTATCCTGGTCCGTCAGAGGGGCACCAAGATTCATCCCGGAAACAATGTCGGGAAGGGGAAGGACGATACCCTTTTTTCCCTCATTGACGGGGTGGTGGCCTTTGAGCGGTTGGGAAAGGACAAGAAAAAAGTCAGTGTCTATGCAGCCGGCTGATTGACCTCCCGGTTAACTGGACCGGTTTGAGGGTGGTAAGGGGATAGGGTTTTCCGAGAGGGATAAAGCCGTATCCCTTTTTTTTTACGCAGCCGTCAATCAAAAGGATTTAACAATCCGCGATGTCTTTCTCCCGTTCGAGTATCTCACGCAAACAAACTGCATTTATCGATTATGCCCGCCTGAAGGTCGTCTCCGGAGCAGGAGGGGCGGGTTGTGTCAGTTTCCGCCGGGAGAAATATGTCCCCCGGGGTGGTCCCGATGGCGGAGACGGTGGATGGGGCGGGAATGTGGTGGTTCGGGCGGACCGGAATATCCATACCCTGATTGATCAACGGTACCGGAAAAACTACCCGGCGGAAAACGGTCGGCCGGGAAGCGGGAAGCGGAGGACCGGTAGAAACGGGAAAGACCGGATCATCTCCGTTCCCTGTGGGACCTTGATCCGGGATCAGGAGACCGGGGAGATCCTGGCTGACCTGACGGAGGACGGGGCCTCGGTGATCGTGGCCCGGGGAGGACGGGGCGGGAAAGGGAATGCCCACTTTTCCTCTGCCACTCAACAGACACCACGCTTTTCGCAACCCGGGGAGGAGGGCGAAACCCGGCGGATCATTCTGGAACTGAAACTGCTGGCCGATGTTGGTCTGGTGGGGCTCCCCAATGCGGGGAAGTCGACCTTCCTCTCCCGGGTGACTTCGGCACGTCCCAAGATCGCCGACTATCCCTTTACGACGTTAACTCCCCATCTCGGTACGGTGGAAATCGACTCTTCGGCCGTTTTTGTGGTGGCCGATATCCCGGGGCTCATCCGCGGGGCCCATAGCGGCAGCGGTTTGGGCGACATCTTCCTCCGCCATGTCGAGCGGTGCCGTGTCCTTTTATACCTGGTTGATGTCTCGCCTGTGGGAGCACCGGACCCGGTGGCGGCGGTGTTGACTCTCCAGGAGGAATTGCGGCAGTACAATCCTTCCATGCTCCAAAAGGAAAGCATCCTTGCGGCGACGAAGATTGATGTCCTCCAGGAAGAAGCGCGTCTGGCAACCCTGAAGTCCTTTTGCGCCGAGAAGGGATTTCCTTTCCTGTCGATCTCCTCGGTGACCGGTGAGGGGATTGAGGAACTCTTGCGGAAACTGTCGTCCATGGTAACCTATCTGCGCCGGGAAGAAGCGGCGGGGGGCGAAAGCGAAGATGGATGAGCGAAAAAAGATTCTCGCCCAGGTTCACCGTGTCGTCATCAAGATCGGCAGTACGATCCTGACAAAGGGAGAGAGCGGCCTGAACACCGCCCGGATCGGAGAACTGGTTGATGAGGTGGTGTCGGTCCTGGAAGAGAAAAAGATCGAGATCGCCATCGTTTCCTCCGGCGCCGTGGCGGCGGGGATGGGGCGTCTCGGCCTCCAGACTCGCCCCAGGGAGATCCCCGTGAAACAGGCCGCCGCTGCCGTGGGACAGGGGCGGCTCATCTGGTGCTACAAGGAGGCCTTTCTCAGGCATGAGCGGAAGGTGGCCCAGATCCTTCTCACCGCCGATGATCTCAAGCATCGACGGAGGTTTTTGAATGCCCGGAACGCCATGGAGACTCTTTTCCATTATCAGGTGGTTCCAATCATCAATGAAAACGATACGGTTGTGGTGGAGGAGATGAAATTCGGTGACAACGATCATCTCTCCGCCTTGGTGACCAATCTGATCGGCGCCGATCTCCTCCTCATCCTCTCCGATATCGACGGGCTTTATACCGAAGATCCCCATCTGAATGGCGATGCAGAATTGCTCCCTCTCGTTCCGAAGGTGACGGAGAAGGTACTCCGGATGGCCGGGGAGAGTTATCACGATGCAGGTTCGGGGGGGATGCACTCTAAGGTGAAGACAGCGAAAACGGCCGCCGCCTTCGGGACTCCCACCCTGGTGGTCAACGGTCACAAACGAGGCGCGATCGAGGCAGCCCTTTCCGGGGAGAATATCGGGACCCTCTTCCTGGCCGACCGGGACCGGCTCAACAGCCGGAAGCACTGGATTGCCTATACCCTGAGTCCGAAGGGAAGACTCTCCCTGGATGCCGGGGCCGTCAAAGCCCTGTTGCAGAAAGGAAGAAGCCTCCTTCCCTCAGGGATTACCGGCGTCGACGGCCGTTTTGAAGTGGGCGATCCCGTAAGTTGTCTCGATCCGGAAGGGCGGGAGGTGGCCCGGGGGCTGGTCAATTATCATGCCCGTGAGATCAAAAAAATTCTGGGGCACAAGACGCAGGAGATTGAAACGATCCTCGGTTACAAGTACTATGATGAAGTGATTCATCGCAACGATCTGGTGGTGTTGTAGGTCCCTGCCGGATCAGGGCTTCCCCGTCGGGGATTCGGTTCCAAGGGAGGAAAACGATGGAAATCAAGGAACGGGTGGAAGAGAAGGTCGTAGAGGCAAAAAAGGCCTCCCGTGGGCTGGCGCGCCTGGGGTCGGCGATCAAGAACAAGGCCCTCCTGCGGATGGCCGACCGGCTGGTCGCGGAAAGCGCCCTTTTGAAAGAAGAAAACAGCAAGGACCTTGCGGCAGGCCGGGAGAAAGGGCTCTCCTCAGCCATGCTCGACCGCCTGGAGCTGAACGATGACCGGATCGCGGGTATGGCTGAAGGGTTGCGACAGGTGGCGGCACTCCCTGACCCGGTGGGAGAGGTGCTGCGGATGTGGAAACGGCCGAACGATCTCCAGATCGGCAAGATCCGCGTTCCCATCGGGGTGATTGGCATTATCTATGAATCGCGGCCGAACGTCACGGCCGACGCCGCAGGGCTCTGCCTGAAAGCGGGCAATGCCGTGGTGCTGCGGGGAGGATCGGAGGCGCTCCATTCCAATGCGGTCATTGCAAAGATCCTTTCCGATTCCGCCATTGACGCCGGGGTGCCCGACGGGGCCATCCAGTTCATCGACGTCCCGGACCGGGAAGCGGTGATGCACATGCTGAAGATGGACAAATACATCGATCTCATCATTCCCCGGGGCGGCGAGGGTCTGATCCGGACCGTTTGCGAGAATTCCACCATCCCCGTGATCAAGCACGACAAGGGGGTCTGTCACACCTATATCGATTCAGAAGCCGACGAAGCGATGGCCCTGAAGATCGCCATGAATGCTAAATGTCAGCGCCCCGGCGTCTGCAACGCCATGGAGACTCTCCTTGTTCATCAGAAGGTGGCCGACACCTTTCTGCCGGAACTGGGCCGCAACCTTGTTGCCGCAGGAGTGGAGATCCGCGGTTGTCCCGAGACGCAGAAACGGATCGAGGGATGCAAGGCGGCGACGGAAGCAGACTGGACCACAGAGTACAATGACCTGATCCTGTCGATTCGCGTCGTCGATTCCCTGACTCAGGCCGTGGACCATATCACCCGGTATGGATCGGAGCATTCCGAGGCGATCGTCACCAAAGACTACGCCCGGGCCCGCCGGTTCCTCGCCGAGGTGGACGCCTCGGCCGTCTACGTGAATGCCTCGACCCGCTTTACCGATGGCTTCGAGTTCGGTTTCGGCGCCGAGATTGGGATCAGCACCAATCGGCTTCATGCCCGGGGTCCTGTTGGGCTGGAGGAGCTGACGAGCTATAAGTACATCATCTTGGGTGAGGGGCAGGTCCGGGAATAAAATTTTTCCTTTGCAAAAATTTTTTAAGGAAAAAATCATGCGCGTCGGTATCTTCGGCGGAACCTTCAACCCCATTCATCTGGGACACCTGATTACGGCGGAGGCCCTCCGGGAGGATTTTTCCCTCGACCGGGTCCTCTTTGTCCCCTCGGCACGTCCGCCCCATAAACCTTCACCGGATCTGATCGGTACGGAACACCGCCTGTCCATGGTCCGCCGGGCCATCGCGGGCAATCCCGCCTTTGAACTTTCCACCATCGAAGCCGAACGGCAGGGGGCCTCCTACTCCGTGAAGACCATCGAGGCTTTGCTGCAGTCCCTGGAGCAGGGGACGGAACTCTATTTCCTTCTGGGGATCGATGCCTTCCTGGATCTTGCGACCTGGCACCAACCGGAGCGACTCCTCCGTCTCTGTCACTTCATCATCAATTCCCGTCCCGGTTTTTCCTTCTCCGACGCTTACCCGGTACTCATCGACACCTTCGGAATTCCCGTGGAACAAGGCGCTGGTAAGACAGCCCTTCCCGGGGGACATACCCTTTTCTTCGCCGAGGTCCCGCCTCTGGGAATCTCCTCCACCCGGATCCGGTCGCACATCGAGCAGTGCCGTTCCGTGAAATACCTCTTGCCGGAGCCTGTGGAATCGTATATAATTTCCCATCATTTGTACGCCGAATCGCAGTGACCGCAATGATTTAGGGACATAATCGAGCCCATCAACGCCGTCACATATTTCCACAGTGAGGTATCCTCATCAACAGTAAACGTGTAGTCGGTCTCTCTATTGAGGCGGGCCTGGAAAAGAAAGCCCTCGATCTCGAAATTCTGGATCTTTCCGCCATAACGGTCTTTGCCGACTACTTCGTGATCTGCAGCGGGACCTCCACCCGGCAGGTCAAAGCCATTGCCGAAGAAATCGAAGAGACGCTCTCCCGTCACAAGGTTGAGCCGGACCATATCGAAGGGGAAACCGAGGGGCGATGGATCCTGATGGACTACGGCGATACGGTCGTCCATGTCTTTCTCGAAGAGACCCGGGAATATTATAACCTGGAACGGCTCTGGGGAGATGCCCCACGGTTGACCCCGGAAGATTTCGGGACGGACTCTGCCACAGAGGCGTAGGGAGCGTGAAAGAAGACCTTCAGAACCGCCGGATTGCGCTGTGAAGATTCGTCTTGTCTCCATCGGCAAACGGGAGGATGAGTTTGTGCGGATCGGCGCTGACCGTTTTCTTAAGCGGATCCGGCGCTACCACCCCCTGGAAGAGATACGACTCAAGGAAGTGAAAAGTCCGAAGGAGACCGATGTCCCGCGGGTCATCCGGCAGGAGGGAGAGGGGATCCTGAAGGTCCTTGATCCTCGTGACCGGGTCTGCGTGATGGACCGTACCGGTGAGGCGATGACCTCGGAGGGCTTTGCGGAATTTATAGAAAGCGAATTGCGCCGTTCGGGACGGAGCCTCTCCTTTGTGATCGGCGGTGCCGAAGGGCTTTCCCAGGCCGTGAAACTTCGGGCCAACCGGCGGCTCTCGCTGTCGCAAATGACCTTTACGCACGAACTTGCCCGTCTACTTTTGCTGGAACAGATTTACCGGGGATTTACGATTCTCAAGGGGAAACGGTATCACCGGTAA
>CAYQVN010000059.1:6062-9654 GCA_964420895.1 uncultured Nitrospirota bacterium
CGATGGAAAGGAGATCCGATGTTTATCCGTCTTTTCATGGGAATGTTTTTCCTGATCGCCGCCATGCTCTATCTTTCCTACCTGAACCCGGAGACAATCCAGTTTCACCCGGTTCCGGGTATCACTTTCCCGATCTATACCAGCCTTCTCCTCCTCAGTTCTATGGGGTTGGGGGCCTTTCTCGTCATCATCGGGGTTGCCGTCCGGGATACGCGCCGCAGTGTTATCCTCTGGCGGGAACAGGGGCGCCTGAAGAAGAAAGAGAAGATCATGGATCTCTACCGCCAGGGCGTGAATGACCTTCTCAGCAAAAAGCGTGAGCAGGCCTTGAAGAGTTTCAAGAAAATCCTGGAGTGGGAACCGGAGAATGTCGATGTCCTGCTCCGGATCGGGGAGGTCTACCGTTACAACGGGAATTTCAAGGAGGCCATCCGGTACCACGGAAAGGCACGCACCCTGGCCCCCCGGAACCTGGCCGTTCTATTTGCCCTGGCCAAGGACCTGCGAAGGTCCGACCGGTTTACCGAGGCGGCGGAAATCTACCGGGCGATCCTGAAGGTCGATGCACGGAATGTCAGCGCCTTTCATAAATTGCTGGGGATCTACGAAAGGGAGTCGGCCTGGGACAAGGCCTATGAACTACAGAAAGGATACTGGGGACTGAAGAAGGATGGGGAGGAACAGAAACGTCTCCACTATTACCAGTTGATGCAGGCGAAGCTTCTGGACCCGGAGCGGGAATCCGACCGGTTGATGAAAAGCTATGGGGAATTGATCAAGGCGGACAAGACCTTTGTGGCGGCCTACCTTGCCTTGGGGGATCTCTACCGGAACGAGGGAAAGGACCAGGACGCCCTCAAGATCTGGAAGAAAGGGTTTCGAGAGACCGGCGCCGTCGTGTTTCTGGAAAAATTTGACGCATTCTATCGGAAGCGGGAAGACCCGGCAGGGATCATCAAGATCTACAAGCAGGCCATCTCCCGATTCCCCGACAAACCGGTTTACAAATTTCTTCTGGGGAAATTCTACTATCGTCTGGAGATGATCGATGATGCCCTGGAGATCTTTGAGGGGCTCTGCCAGCAGGGTGTGCAGTTCCCCATTCTGCGTCAGATTCTGGGGGACATCTACACGAAACGGGGGAGGCTTTCGGAGTCGATTGAAGAATTCAAGCGTTCCGTCAATTTCGTGCGTCCCGTCTTCGCGCCTTACGCCTGTGACGACTGCGGTCATGAACAGAAGGAATGGGCCCCCCGTTGCGATGCCTGTGGGTCGTTGAAGGGATTTTCCATCCCTCTTTCCCGCCCGGGATTGCCGTCCCGGTTGAGCCCGCGAGTCCAAAATGCCTGAGTTGCAAAACCGTGGTGCGCCCCTGATGCTCATGGTCCTCGATGGCTGGGGGTACCGGGAATCCGCCGCCTATAATGCCGCCCGGAAAGCCGAAACGCCGGTTCTCGACCGGTTGTTCGAGGTCTACCCCCATACCCTGATCGGCACCTCCGGCCTGGATGTCGGGCTTCCGCCCGGCCAGATGGGGAATTCCGAGGTCGGTCATCAGAACCTCGGCGCCGGACGGATTGTCTATCAGGATTTTACACGCATCACCCGGGCGATTGAAGAAGGGGAATTCTTTACTAACCGCGCCTTTCTCCAGGCCTGTGAAGCCGTGGAAAAACGTGGTTCGGCCCTCCACCTCATGGGACTCCTTTCAGATGGCGGGGTGCACAGTCATCTCGATCACCTCAAGGCCCTGCTCACTCTTGCCGCCAACCGGGGGCTTTCCAAAGTCTATCTCCATGCCTTTCTCGACGGCCGGGACACGTCCCCCACCAGCGGTGTCGGCTATATCCGGGAAATGGAATCCTTCCTGCGGGAAAAGGGGGTCGGTCGCTTTGTCACGGTGATGGGGCGCTATTATGCCATGGACCGGGATTCCCGGTGGGACCGGATCGAGAAGGCATATCGGACGATGGTCGAGGGCGGTCCCTGCCGACCCTCCGCCGAAGAGGCCGTCGCCGATTCCTATCGGGAGGGAAAGACCGATGAATTTGTTTCGCCCATGAGTATCGCTCCGGCTGGCGAATCGCCGGTGACGATTCGACGGGGGGACGGAGTCGTTTTTTTTAATTTTCGCTCCGACCGCGCCCGGGAGATTACCCGGGCCTTCACGGAGGAAAACTTTACAGGATTTTCCCGGGAACGGATCGATCTGGCTTCCTTTGTCTGCATGACCGAGTATGATGAGACCTTTCCACTTCCCGCGGCCTTTCCTCCCCATGCCCTGAAGAATATCTTTGCCGAGGTGATCAGTCGTGAAGGGTTGCGCCAGCTTCGGATTGCTGAAACGGAGAAATACGCCCATGTGACCTTTTTCTTCAATGGGGGGGAGGAAAAGGAGTATCCCGGGGAAGAACGTATCCTCATCCCTTCTCCCCGGGATGTCTCCACTTATGACGAGAAACCGGAGATGAGTGCCCCCCGGGTGGCTGATGAGGTGATCCACCGTATCGAGGAAGATTGTTTTGATGTGATCATCCTAAACTTTGCCAACGGGGATATGGTGGGGCATACCGGGGTCTACGAGGCCGCCGTCTCGGCCATGGAGGCCGTTGACCGCTGTGTTGGCAGTATCCTTGCGGCACTGCAGCAGAAGGGAGGGACCCTGCTCATTACGGCCGATCACGGCAATTGCGAAATGATGCAGGAACCGGGAAAGGCCGAACCCTTTACGGCCCATACCGTCAACCCGGTCCCTTTAATTCTCACTCGGGAAGGGCTTCAACTCCGGGAGGGGGGCGTTCTGGCCGACATTGCGCCGACCCTTCTGGAACTGCTCCGGATTCCGCAGCCTCCGGAAATGACCGGACAGAGTCTGATTCTCCATGAATGATTCCATGGCGATACCGGGTGGCGCGGCTGCACGGGCCTTGCTTGATCTCATCCTCCCCCCCCGTTGTCCTCTCTGCGGGAAGGGGAGAGATTCCTCTACCGGTCCTCCCCTATGTCGTGCATGCATGTCCAATCTTCGCAAGGTGTCGGGTCCCCGCTGTCCCACCTGCAGCCGACTCCTACCCGATCCTCACCTCCTCGAAATCGATCCCCACTTTCGCTGCGGCGCCTGCCGTCTTGCGCCGCCGGTCCTTGATTCCGCTCACACCCTCTTCTATTTTCAGGGGGCCATGCGGGAAGTGGTCCACCTCTTTAAGTATTCGGGATACTGGAAGCTGGGCCGGGGGTTGATCCGCTCCCGGCTTGCAGAGCTCCTCCCTTCCTTCGGGGATGTTGAGTTAATCCTGCCGGTGCCTCTCCATCCCTTCCGCCTTCGAAGCCGCGGGTTCAATCAGGCCGCAGTTCTGGCGAGGGAGGTGACTGAGGGGCTTGGTGTTCCTCTGGAGTTGGGATGCCTGGTCCGCCGTAAAGGGGGGCGGCCTCAGGTGGGGCTTCCTCCGGGGGAGCGCAGGCGAAACATCCGGGGCTGTTTTGCCGTGACATCCGAGACGGACGTTGAAGGAAGGAAGGTGCTCCTCGTTGATGATGTCTTGACGACGGGGGCGACGGCGAATGAATGTGCCCGGGTCTTGAAGAAGTCGGG
>CAYQVN010000060.1:0-1566 GCA_964420895.1 uncultured Nitrospirota bacterium
TCTAGCGCGTCGGTCGCATCCTGGCAATGTAACAGAGCGCCGCCTAACTCGGCTATGGCGTCCACAGGGAAGACAAGGGCACGAAGGCCGCCGAGGATCCGGACTTCCTGGGCGAAGCCTGCCGGAAACATCCGGGAAAGATCGTCGCCGGCATCGACGCCAAGGAGGGGTACGTCGCAGTCCGGGGTTGGACGGACACAACGGAACAGCGGGCCGTCGATTTGGCCCGGATCATGGAGGAGGCCGGTGTAGCCGCCATCATCTTTACCGACATCCAGCGGGACGGCATGGAGACGGGACCCAATATCGCCTCAACGAAGGAGCTGGCGGAAGCGGTCAACATCCCCGTGATCGCCTCGGGGGGGATCTCGGGACTCTCCGATATCGCAAATCTCCTCGAGATTGAAGCGTCGGGGGTGACCGGCGCCATTACAGGCCGGGCGATCTATACGGGGGCCCTTAATCTCAAAGAGGCCATCGCCCTTACCCGGAAAAGGAGCTAAAGATGCTGGCCAAACGGATCATCCCCTGCCTCGATGTACGGGAGGGCCGCGTCGTCAAGGGAGTCCAGTTCGTCGGCATCCGCGATGCCGGGGACCCCGTGGAGGTGGCCCGACTCTATGACAAGCAGGGGGCGGATGAGCTCACCTTTCTCGACATCACCGCCTCTCATGAAAAGCGGGGGATCATCATTGACGTGGTGCGCCGCACTGCCGAAGAAGTCTTCATGCCTTTGACCGTGGGAGGCGGGATCTCCTCTATCGAACATATCCGGGAACTGCTGAACGCCGGGGCCGATAAGGTTTCGGTCAACACTGCAGCTGTCAAGAACCCCGACTTCATCCGGGAGGCAGCCGAACGATTCGGCAGCCAGTGCATCGTCGTGGCCATCGATGCCAAGCGGGTTTCCGAGGATCCCGTCAAATGGGAGATCTTCACCCATGGCGGGAGGAGACCGACCGGCATCGACGCTCTGGAATGGTCCGAGAAGATGGTCGAACTCGGCTCCGGCGAGCTCCTTGTCACCAGCATGGACCGCGACGGGACCAAGGTCGGCTATGACAATGCCCTGAATCGAGCCATCTCTGAACGGACGCATGTCCCCATCATAGCTTCGGGCGGTGTGGGAGAACTGCAACACCTCTATGACGGGATTGTCGAAGGGAAAGCCGACGCCGTGCTGGCCGCCTCGATCTTCCATTACCGGGAATTTACCGTCGGGCAGGTCAAGGAGTACCTTCAGTCCCGGGGTGTCACGGTACGCCTGTAAGGAAGCTTATGTCCCAAGCCGAGATTCTCCAACGGATTTACGAGGTCCTGTTGGAGCGAAAAGAGACCCTTCCCAACGATTCCTATACAGCGTCCCTCTTTTGCAAGGGTGAGGATGCCATCCTGAGAAAGGTCGGCGAGGAGGCCCTGGAGGTTCTCCTGGCTTCCAAGACCGGCGTTGAATCTGAAATCGTCCACGAGGTGGCCGACCTCTATTTTCATCTGCTCGTCCTTCTGGCCCATCATGAGATTCCGCCGGAGCGGATCTGGATTGAGCTTGAGGCCCGCTTCGGGAAA
>CAYQVN010000060.1:1666-9556 GCA_964420895.1 uncultured Nitrospirota bacterium
CTGGCCCTGCTCATCGGCGCCTGCTGTCTCAAACCGAACGTCCCCTGTATCCCGATTCTCTGATGGAGCGCCTTAGAGGGTTCTCATTTTTTCTTTGCCTTTGTTGCTTATTTTTTCTTCTGCTCGGAGGTTGTTCATCCCGGGAAGAGATTGTCCTGCGGTTGAGCCACATCACCTCACCCACTTCCTCCTGGCAGAAGGGGGCGGTCCGCTTTGCCGAACTGGTCGAAAAGAAAAGCGGCGGCCGGATCTCGGTCCGTGTCTTTCCTGCCGGGCAGCTTTCCAATCACAACCAGCAGGGGGAACTCAAGATGCTTCGGTCGGGCTCAATCGATATGGCCCTCGTCTCTCCCATCATCCTGGCACTTTATCTCGACCCCCGCTTCGATCTCTGCGGCCTCCCCTGGCTCTTTCCCGATCATGACACGGCCAACCGCGTCCTCGATGGGACGATCGGCGAGGAACTCCTCTCCTATCTGGAACCGAAAGGGCTTCACGGGCTGGCCTTCGGTGTGAACGGTTTCCGGCAGATCACCAATTCCCGGCGTCCAATCCATACTCCCGGGGACCTTGAGAAGCTCCGCTGCCGTGTGGCCGGATCCCGCATGTACTATCAGACCCTCCGGCTTTTAGGCGCCGACCCCCTGACAATGAACTTCGGCGAGGTCTTCACCTCTCTGCAACAGGGGGTGATCGACGGCCAGGAAAATCCCCTGTCAATTATCTACTCCAGCAAGCTTTACGAGGTTCAACACTACCTGACGCTCTGGAACTACTCCTACGACCCCTTGGTTCTGACCATCAACCGGACCCGATGGGAACAATTTTCCCCGGAGGACCAGAATCTTCTGCTTGGATCTGCGAAAGAGGCAATGGTCTATCAGAGAGAGGTCGTCGCCCACGAGGATGAGGTCCTTCCACAACAACTCCGGGAAAAAAGGATGGAGATCATCGGCCTCTCCGACGGGGAGATACAGAAGTTCAGGGATCAGGTGAAGCCTGTCTATGACGAATACAAAAAAATCATTGGGGAACCTCTGGTCCGGCGATGTCTGGAAGAGATTGAACATCTTTCTGCAAAAAGTTCAGGCAAAGCACTTGCAAAATAAAATCCTTATGATATAAATAATAATGTTTTTGTTTAGCAATATTCTGTAGTTAGAATATTGTTGTAATTGAATCTTTCCAGTACGTAGTACCTCCCTCCGGAAGCAGGAGGCAACCGGAGGTGATCGCGACACATCTTACTGCTAACCTGACATCCACCATGTAGATGGAATGAGGAGCCCCGTGTACCTGTTGAGTTAAACTGTCGTGGCAGAGGAGGGCCGGATGGAAAACACGATACTCTTTGTCGATGATGAGGTTGTCATACTGCGGGCCTTGCAAATGGTCTTTACCCGGGAGGGGTACCATACCCTGACGGCCACCAGTGGCGAGGAGGCCCTGAAGATACTGGATGCGGAGGAGGTGGATGTGGTCGTCTCCGACGAGAAGATGCCGGGGCTCACGGGGATCGAATTTCTCTCCCGGGTCAAGGAGAAATATCCCGACAAGATCCGGATTATCCTGACGGCCTTCGCCGAAATGAATACCGTTTTATCCGCCATCAACAAGGTCGAGGCCCACCGGTTGATTATCAAACCCTACCGGAACGACGAACTGGTGGCAACGGTGGGGGAACTCCTGAGCCGTCTCAAGAATCAACGGAAAAACGAACAGTCTCTCGCTGCGGCGAACCGGGAGTCCGAATTCGCCTACCATGCGACACGGATTATCTGTTGCATGGATCTGCCCCTCCAAGACAAGTATCGTCAGATCCTGAACCTCATGCGCGACTATATCCAAGCCCGGACCCTCTCCCTGATGATCATGCACCCCGAAAAGAGCGAACTCGTCGTTCAGGCGGCGACCAACGAGCGGCTCCTGGGGCTGCGGCAACCCCTGTTGGGGAACTCCATCGCCTCCTGGGTCGCCCGGAAAAAGAAGAGCTTCCGCAAACTGGAAGGAGAGGAATATCCCAGGGAGTTTTCCCACCATGACAACACTTTTTCCCGCTATCAGTCGAATAATTTTCTCTCCGTCCCGGTGATGGATAATCTGCGGATGGTGGGGGTCTTCAACGTCACCGACCCGGTCTCCGGAAGAATCACCTCCTCCACGGAAGAGACCGTCTCCCATCTGATGCGATGGGTCGGTGCCATGGTGCATCCTTCGATCGTCAACCTCCATGAAGCCGATGGGTGAACTGCAGGGGACACCAGGCAAAAAAGCTGATCCCCTTCGGATCTTCATGGCCCTTCTTTTGCTCGTGATGGCCGCGATCACCTTCGCCGCGGTGCTGGCCCGCTTTGTTTTCCAAACCTCCATCGCCTTTATCGGCGAACTGGTTCCCAACCTCTTTGTCTGGATGACCTTCCTCGGCATTGCCGTCGCGGAAAAGGAGGGCGCCCATATCGGTATTCCTCTCCTGCCGAAACGCCTTCCCCGCATGGCGCCTCTCTTTGACTGGACGGGACGGATCGCCCGGGGCATCTTCTTCCTGGCCCTCCTCCTCTACGGCTCCCGCAGTGTCTATCAATCCTGGATCAGCCGGGAGATGACTCCTTTCGGGATTCCCGCCGGGTGGATTACCCTCGCCATTCCCATCGGAGCACTGTTGACACTCCGGGTCGTCTTTCGTCGTCGGAGGAATTGAATGAACCCTGCCGTGACTCTGACCCTTTTTTCGACCCTCGCCCTCTTTCTGGCCGTAAATATTCCCATCGCTCTTTCCCTCGGCCTGGCTTCCCTCGTCACGATCGCCCTCTTTCGCCTCGTCTCCTTCCAGGTGATCCCGGAGCTGATGTTCAGCGCCGTCAATTCCTGGACTCTCCTGGCCGTCCCTTTTTTTATCCTTGCCGGAAATATTCTGGGGAAAACGGAGATCTCCCGGCGCCTGGTCCGCCTGGCCGATGCCCTGCTGGGAAGGATCCCCGGCGGTCTTGGCATCACGGCGGTCACAGCCTCGATCTTCTTTGCCGGGATCTCCGGATCCGGTCCGGCCGATGTGGCCGCCCTCGGGGCCTTTCTGATCCCCGCCATGACCCGTGCCGGCTATGACAAGGATTTCGCCGCCGCCCTCATGGCGGCAGGTGGGGGGATCGGCATCATCATTCCCCCTTCCATCGCCCTGATCATCTACGGCGTCGTGGCCGACACCTCGATCTCCAAGCTCTTTATGGCGGGGATCATCCCGGGGATCCTCGTGGGCGGGGGGCTCATTCTCGTCACCCTCTTTTCGGCCCGGCCCGGCGGACCGATCGGGCTTCAAAAAAGAGAAAAGACCCCGCCCATTTTGCAGGCCTTCCGGGAGGCCTTCTGGGGACTTCTGGCCCCGGTAATTATCCTGGGAGGGATCTACGGCGGGATCTTCACCCCTACCGAAGCGGCAGCGGTGGCCATCTTTTACGGACTCTTTGTGGGGATGTTTATCTATCGCGATCTAGCGCTCCGGGACCTCTACCCCCTCCTCTCCGATGCCGGCATCACGTCGGCGGTGGTCATGCTGATCGTCGCCTCGGCATCAATCTTTTCCTGGATCCTCACCACCGAGGGGATCGCCGACGGCGTTGCCTCCGCCCTCCTGGCAGTGACCCAAAACCGGATCTTGCTTCTGCTGTTGATCAACGTCATGGTCATCACACTGGGACTCTTCATGGACGCCATCTCCGTCTTCTATCTTCTCGTCCCGATCTTTCTTCCCCTGATCCGAACGATCGGCGTCGACCCGGTCCACTTCGGGATCATCCTGACCGTCAATCTCGCCATTGGACAGATCACACCCCCCGTGGGTGTCAATCTTCTCGTTGCCTCCACCCTCTCCGGAAGTTCAATCCGCCGGATTTCACGGGCAGCCCTCCCCCTGATCGCCGCAGAGGGGATCGTTCTCCTGCTGGTCACTTATTTTCCGGGATTGTGTCTGTGGCTGCCGGGACTGATGAACTGACGTATTCAGCACTTGGCTGTCAGCTTTCAGCAAAAATTATGGAGGGGTCAGAGGTCAAGGATACGGCCTTCACGGCTTTCGGTATCATAAATGGCGGCGGTGGAACGGCCGTAGAGCCACCCCCCCGTCTCGCCGGGATTGATAACGAGGGTCTTACCGTGCCGTTCCAGGAGGGCTTCGTGGGTATGTCCGAAGACGACCAGGTCATAGAGACCACTCTCCACGATCGCCTCGAGTCCGTAGGGTTCATGAAGGATCATGATCCGATGATCGGTGAGGGACAGTTCATAGGGGGCGGGATGGATGCGCCCGCCCGCCGTTTTCGACAGGAGGAGCCGGTCGCCATCGTTGTTTCCGAAAACACCGACGAACTCGGGGGCCTCCTTCAGAAGCCTCCGCAGCACAAAAGGCGCGATATAATCCCCCCCATGGAGGAGGAGTTCCATCCCTTCCTCCCGGAGAAGAGTAAGAGCGGTCCCCTGATGGGTCACGTGATCGTGACTGTCTGCCATGATTCCGATCTTCATGGGGGAGCACTATAACACGGTTGGAGACACCCGGCAAGGCTCAAGCCAGCTTGTCCACCTCTTCCGGGGGCAGGATGGTATCGATGGATCTGACGTAACGGTTCTCTTTCCGGTCAAAATTATTGAGGTTAACCACCCGGTCGGAATTTTGTTTCCTTCGCTCGGCATCGAAGAGAAGTCGGACACGGGGCCGGAAGGCATTGTCCGGATGGAGTTCGTGAATGACCCCCGTCTCCCCCGTATCGAGTCGGACAAATTCTCCCACGGGATAGAGCCGGGCAACACGGGCAAAAATATTGAAGAGAAAGGGATCGAGGGGCATCTTGCTCATCTTTTGAAAGGTCTCCGCTTTGGAGACTTCTCCACGGTAAATCCGGATGGTACGGAGGGCATCGAAGACATCGGCAATGGCGGCGATCCGGGAACAAAGATGGGGCTGTCTTCCCCGGTACTGGAGGGGGTAGCCACCGGTCCCGTCAAAATGGATATGATGTTCGAAAGCGACAATCGGCGCCAATGCGGGGAGGGAGCGGTTCCCCATGAGGATCCGGGCCCCGTCGACGGGATGGCGCTTCATAATATCGAATTCTTCATCCGTCAATCGCCCCTTCTTCTGGAGAATCTCCAGGGGGGTCAGACTCTTTCCCGTGTCATGGAGCAGCGCTGAAACACCGAATACCCGCAACTGTTCCGGCGACAGACCGAGGACCCTTCCTACGCCCAGACAGAGGGTGGAGACGTTGAGAATGTGGGTAAAGGTGTATTCGTCGTGTTCCTTGATCTGCGCCACAAGGGGAATGGCGCTCTCTTCGAAAATGATGCCGTTCAAGATATTGTCGACGATCTCCTTGGCCAGATTGAACTCGATCATCCGGTTTTCCCGGATCTGGGAGATCAGTTCCTTGGATGCCTCCAGATATTCCCGGACCACCTGGGCCTCTTCGGAGGAAAGACCTGCCTGGCCGCCCTGAAGATCCTCCACAATGGTCTCGGCACTGAATCGGCCCGTCACGATATGGGCCCAGGTACTCTCTCCCGCGGCAAGGCTGTCCTTCTTTTCCGCTAGAGAGGCAAAAAAGTCACAGAGTTCCTCGGTGGACACTCCCGGGGTAAAGACGATCTTTTCCAGCCCGGCCTTCTGAAAGATCGGGGCAATGCCCTGGTTCCCGTTCATCCGGTAGAGACCGTCCCCCAAGACCAGGAGTTCCTGGCCGAGTAAACCGATCGTCACCCGGCCGGCATCCCGGAACAAAATATCCAGATGCTCTCCGATTCTCTCTACGGCGGCTCTGATCTTTGGATGCCGGGACGGATAGAGGGTGAAGGCGGAGATCAACGAGGCGATCGACTTCACAAGCTCTTCCGCCGTCGGTTCCGAACCTGCCTCAACGGACTCCTTCGCCGGCAAGGTCACCTCTGTTTTCTCGTCATAATCCATGACTTTCATCATACGAGCCCCTTTAAGACGTGGGTGCAGATCTGCTGCACCCGCTTGTTCTTATCGGTCAACCCCTCCCGGAGGACCTTCCCCGCCTTGGGCGTCCCGATCCGCTTTAAGGCGACGGCGGCCGCCTTCTGCAGACCCGCTTCCATTCGGCCACTTCGGTTTAAGAGGGCCCTCCGGATCACCGGCACAAGCCGGTCTCCTCCGATCCGGGAGAAGGTGTTCAACACCTCCCGGGGTACCTGGAAACGTTCGTGCGAAAGGAGGGGGAGGAGGGAATCGATACAGGAGGCATCACCGATCCTCCCCAGGACCATGACCACATTGCGTACCAGGAACCACCGGTCATCTTTGAGCGCCGACAGGAGTACGGGCAGGGCCTCAGAACCCAGATTGACCAGGAGGGTGGCGATTCTCTTCCGTCCGACCAGACTTCTCTCTTCACCCAGTAACTGGACTAAAAGTGCCGCCTCTTCATGGGGACGATTGGTAGTCAAGGTTTGCAGAAATTCATATTCTATTTTCTCCATGTGTCCGATGTTCTTGAGGACAAGTGAAAACCAGGATGACTCGCCTGTCTGCAAAAGCACGTTTGCCATATTTGCTCTTTTCGATGACGAAGAAGCTATCTCCGGTGAAAAAACCTCCCGAAGCATTACTAATATCGTCGCCCAATTGCCGAACTGCGCTTCTTCCGTAAAGACCCCGCGGAGTTCTTCGAGGGGGCTGCGGAGCAAATCCGATCGATCTTCCACTCGAATCAGGTCGAGCAAAACCTCCCGGTTCCGGGCAGCAATCCGCTCTTCACTTAAGGAGGCCTGAATCTCCGACAGGGTTTCCCGGTCAAAAACGACATGGAGTCCGGAGAGGTTATCGGCATGAAGATCCTCAAGCCCCTGATGGTAATCCCGGGACATGAACTGCGCTTCGGAACCGCTCAAAAGGAAGGTCTGTATTTTCTCCCAAACATCCGGTGAATAGCCGCATTTCTTGCCGGACTTTACCTGACTGCCCACCTTTTCCAGAAGAGTTTTCTCCCGTTCCCCGTCCTGCAACATCCCATGAAAGACCGACATAAGCCGGTTGTCGATCTTCCCTTCCTTCACGACTGCACCGGCCAGGACCTCCAAAACCATTTCATCGGGGAAATGGGAAAAGGTCTTCCGGAGGGCTTGCAATGTCTTCTCATCGTCCCCCTCTGCAACGGCCATCTCAACAAGTCCCTGGGAAAAGGATTCCCGCTGGGAATCGTCAAGGTTTTCAAAAACCTTCTGCTGCACCTCGGCAAAGGCCTTGGCATAACCACCGAGAAAAATCCCTTCGGAATCACTATCCAGATGGGTTTTGACCGTCGACAACATGGCCTGCAGGCCGCCCGGGCTTTGCAGGGAATCGGACATCGCCTGCAGGGCCTCGCTGTCGCCTTCCTGCACCTTTCGGGCAAGACTGCTCCAGAAGTCCTCTTCACCCCCATCGGAGTCGCCCGGGGACTGCTCCAGAATTTTTTTGTAATCGATGAGGGTCGGCAGGATATGGGTTGCCCCCCCTTCTTCCAGGACCTGATCAATCGGGCCGGCGGATTCTGCACTTCCCGGCGGTCGTGAGAGGAGGCGGCCGAAAAGAATCATCTCTTCCCGGGTGAGGCCTGGATCGACTTGCAGGGTCAGAACATTGAACTGATGCAGCCGTCGGGCCAAATCACTGGCCAGCCGGTATTCCTTCTCTTCATCGCCGGAAAGAATTACCTCCTCCTCGGAGACACCGAAGGAGAGGGAACCCCGGGAGCGGAGAAAGGCCTCGACCTTGCCATAAGCACGGTCCACGGCAGGATTCACCGCAGGATGCTCCGGAGGATAAAGTCCCAGGATCTTCAGAAAGGCTGAAATCTCCTTGAATATCCCCTGAATTTCGTCAAGGTAGACTTTTTCTTC
>CAYQVN010000061.1:0-4635 GCA_964420895.1 uncultured Nitrospirota bacterium
ACCTTCAGACTTCATCATAATCTTTTTTTACGCCCGCATCAACCTGAAATCGACTCAACCCTTTGGGATCAAAAGACTTTGCCGATTCCGGCGATGTTCTCATAAAACTTGAGCCGAAAGGACTTGATCGTAAAATAGAGATGGATCTCGTTGACCCTGTCGATCTCATATTCCTCGGTATGATCATTGAAGACAGTGTCGTCGAAGCGCTCAACACTCAGGGAAAGCCCCCAGCACTTCTTTTCATAATTGAGATGAAAGGACTCATCATCACCGGTCTCCTCCCGGGCATTAAAATACCCCGATAGCCACATGGAGAGCGCCTTCGTTGGCTCCCATCTCAGTTGGGCCGTCCAGAAGGAGATCCCGTCATTTTCCACTCCCGACAAAACATCGCTTCCGCCGATGGTCCGGGAGAGTCCCTGCCCCGTGGGACGATTCGTATCGACGGGAATCTGCTGTGTAAAACGGCGCCCCACCTGAAAGGAAAAAACATCCTCAAGGTGAAATTTCAAGTCAACATTCAGGCTCGACATTTCATCACGCTGAAAATCGTAATCCGAATTGGCCTCGAGATAAAAAAGATCGGAAAGGTTGAGATCGAGCTCTCCCGTCAGCATGTGCAGAGGATCTTCCTTTTGCCGTCGATCATAGAGAGCATCGAGTTTGACTGTCAGAATTTCCCGCCGGCGCAACGGCATTCCCACCTTGTCTTCTTCTCCCTCCCGAAGGGATTCCCGAGTCATCAATAGCCGATTGAAAAGGGAAAAATGAACTTCGTCGACCGGGTCGATCCGATCGAGTTCATCATAAATGGGAATATCCGCCCCCTTCTCTTCCGGCCGGTAGAGATAGGAGATCTTCGGCTCCACAATGTGCCGCAGAGACCCGGTACGTCCCACGGGAAAATCATGATAAAACCGGGAATCAAGATCCAACCGGGCATGGAGGACCCCCTGGTCGACCGCTTCTTCCTCCACCGCCCCTCTATTATAGAGGGTCTCCTGATAACCGATCGCCGGAGTCAACACAAGGTTCGAGGTCAGATCCAACGGAAGAGATAGGGAGGGGTCGAGATGGAGACGACGCCCCCTGATCCCCTGGTGGCGAAGTGCCGTCTCACCGTCAAAGCCGACCGCTTCCAATGCTTTAAGATTTGCCTGCTGATCGGAGGTCACCGGCTGGAGAACATTGGGATCTGCAGAGATCTCCCCACTCAGGGTGGCCCCATAATCTTCCTGACGGTAAAAATTCACAAAGCTTGAGTCGAGAGAATAGAACCAGTTGGAAGTCCCCGCCCGACGCGCCGGTATATCAAATCGGAGCTCCGGAAGGCTCTGCAAGGATGTGGTTTCGTGACGGGTTCCCAACTCCTGATAATAGCGGAAATCTGCTGTGACGTTCGCTCCGCTCCAGCGTTTGACCATCGTCAGATTGGACTGGCCATTGTTCTGCACACGCGCCTCGGAAGAGGGGGAAAAATCACTCTGGTAAAATCCGTCGCTGAAGGCATCCATAAAGAGCCCTCCGTACAAACGGTCGTCGAGATTATGGTAGTGGGTCAATCCCGCCTCCCAGCGATCTTCATTCATCCCGATCCGGCTCCCTTCCCGGTCGGCATTCCGGTCGTGGATATATCTTCCAAAGAAAGCCCCTCGAATGGATTTGCTTAAAGCATAGCGATACTCCATGCCGAAACGGTTGCCGTTGTCGGCAAGGTACTCGTAGGTCAGGGTGGCATCCCGGTTCGTATCGAAGGCCTGAAAATAATCGAGTTTCACCGTGGAGCCGTTGCGGCCCCCTTCGCCGAAGAGAGGCGGGAGAAAACCGCTCTGACGTGTTGTTTTGATGGGATAGAGAAAATAGGGGGAATAGAAAAGGGGCACACCACCGATTCTAAGTGTCATCCCTTTGGCCGTCACAAATTCCCCTCGGTCGATCCAAAGCTCACGGCCGCCGATTTCCCAGAGCGGCCTTGTCTTCCCACATTCCGAAATCGACCCCTTTTTGACCTGATAGCTCTCTTCGCCGACCTTGTCGATCCGCTCCCCTTTGAGAAGATACTCCTTGACCACATTATCGAGAATCGCCTGGTAAAATTTCGCCTCATGAGTCAGGACATTCCCCTCTACACGCTCACAAAGGACCGTCCCTTCGGCATCCTTGAAAACCACATTCCCCACGGCTGTATAATCCCCGGTCTCATCGGAGTATTCGGCATAATCACAGGTCATATTCATGGAATCGCTTTGAAAATGAACATTCCCCAATGCCACAAAGAGTTTTCGTTCCTGATCGAAATGAAAGGTGTCGGCATCGATGGCAACCTTCTCACCTTCATTGAAGGATCCGGCCCAGAGGTTTGGAGAAAAGAGAAAGAAGGCGCAAACGATTCTGATCAGAAACATCCTGCGAGCAAGACCGCATTGAGATTTGCGAGGGAATTTCCACATAAGCCGTCTAATCATCCTCCGGGGTGTCCCACCCTGCAGGGGAGAGTCCATCCGACAGGAGGGTTTCCCGGGCTTCCCCCACCGTATAGAGTGAGCCGGTAACCAGGATCAGATCGCCCGGTGCATAAAGCGCCCGTGCCGCATCGACAGCATCACGGACGGAACCGGTCACGGTCACATCGAGACCGGGTTGCCGGATTTTTTCCGCCAGGACCTCCGGATCCGTCCCCCGGTAATATTCCGGCCGGGTCAGGATCAGTCGGTCGGTGCAGGAGAGCAGGGGGAGGACAATGGCCGGGATATCCTTGTCCTGGAGAATCCCGATCACGAGGATCAGACGACGATAGTCAAGATCGTCTTTGAGGACCTGTTGCAACACCCGGGCCGCATGGGGATTGTGGGCCCCGTCCACCATGATCCAGGGATCCTTCGAGATCGTCTCCAACCGACCGGGCCATCGAGCCTCCCGCAAGCCGGCATAAATGGCTGCATCGGAGATTTTTACACCCTGTTCCATCACGACTTCCACGACTCCCAGGGCCACGGCAGCGTTTCGAACCTGATGTTCCCCGATCAAATCGATCGTAAGTCCCTTCCAACTCTTTTCGACCCCCCGAAAGGTAAAACTCCGCCCTCCCTCTTCCCGATGCACTTGAACATCTTCCACCCGGATTTCCTCACCGAGACGAACCAGGCGCCCCCCCTTCCGGTCGGCAATCTCCTCCAGGATGGTCCGGACCTGGGGATGTCGGACTCCCGTGACCGTCACCCCACCGGGTTTGATGACCCCCCCCTTCTCCCGGGCGATCGCCTCCAGCGAATCTCCGAGATAGTCGGCATGTTCCATCGCCACGTTGGTAATCACGGAGACAAGGGGACGGATGACATTGGTGGCATCGAGCCGTCCTCCCAGGCCGGTTTCCACCACGGCGATATCGATCCCGGCCTCTGCGAAGACAGAGAAGGCCATGGCCGTCGTCACTTCAAAGTAGGTCGGATGGAAATCGGGACCCGCCGATCGAATGATCTGAAGGAGCCGCTCGGTTTGCGCTACAACGACTTCGGGTGCAACTTCCTCTCCGGACAGGGTGATCCGTTCGGGGAAACGATGTAGATGGGGGGAGGTATAAAGACCGGTCCGCAAACCAGCCTTTTGAAAAATGGCGTTAAGATAAACGGCGGTAGACCCTTTGCCGTTGGTCCCGGCAATATGAATGGAGGGGAAGGTCTCCTGGGGGTTGCCCAACGCCTCCAGCAGATACCGGATACGGTCGAGGCCAAGGACAATCCCGTGCAGTTCCAGGCCCTCAAGCGTGGCCATCGCTTCTTCAAAGTTCATGACCGAACATCCGTACCAGGCCGGCCAAGGTGTTTTTTAACTCCTTCCGTTCCACGATCATGTCGACCATGCCGTGTTCCAGAAGAAATTCGGCTCGCTGAAACCCCTCGGGGAGTTTCTCCCGGATGGTCTGCTCAATAACCCGAGGTCCGGCAAAACCGATCAGAGCTCTCGGCTCGGCAATAATGACGTCTCCCAGCATGGCAAAACTGGCCGTCACACCGCCGAAGGTCGGATCGGTGAGAACGGAGATGAAAGGAATCCCGGCTTTCCCCAACTGGGAGGCCGCTGCACTCGTTTTCGCCATCTGCATAAGGGATACGATCCCTTCCTGCATCCGTGCTCCTCCGGAGGAGGAAAAGGAGAGGAAGGGGATCTTTCGGGACAGGGAACGTTCCATCCCCCGAACGATCTTTTCACCGACGACGGACCCCATGCTGCCGCCCATGAAAGCGAAATCAAAAACCGCCAGGACCACCGGCAGCCCCTCAATACGGGCCTCACCGCAGAGAAGGGCATCCTTTTTCCCGGTCCGTTTCTCCCCCTCTTTCAACCGTTCACGGTATTTCCGGGAATCCTTAAAACGGATCGGATCGGAGGAAACCAGGTCGGCATCCATCTCCTGAAAACTCCCATCATCCGCCACAATCCCGATCCGCTCCTCAGCGGTAATCCGGAAATGATAGTTACACTTGGGGCAGACACGGAAGTTATTTTCAATTTCTTTCTTATAGATGATCTCCCGACAGTTCTGGCACTTGTCCCACAACCCCTCGGAGGTCACCACTTTCTTCTCCGAGGCAGCGGCCTTGATCTTTTTTATTTTAAACCACGTCATGACAT
>CAYQVN010000061.1:4735-9530 GCA_964420895.1 uncultured Nitrospirota bacterium
GGAAAAGAGACCTCAATGAGAAGGGCCGAAAGATCGGGCAGTTGGCGTCCGATCTTCCAAATCTCCTCCGTCGGCGCCGTGTCGCCCGTATAAAGGACGGTGCAGTCCCCTTTCCGGAGAAACAAACCGATAGACGGAATGGTATGATTCACCGGAACAGGCGTGACTTCCACCTCCCCGATACGGGTGGTCTCCCCCTTCGTCAACGATGCAAAGCGGAGGACGGAGACATCCCCATTGGCAATCCGTGTAAAATCGGGCCAGATCTCATCATTGAAGAGGTGGGATTTCAGTCCCTCCAGCACCTCATCGATCCCGTAGACCGTAATGCCAGACCCCGGCTCTCCAATGAGATTGTCCGCCAGGAAGGGAAGTCCCTTGATATGATCCAGGTGAAGATGGCTGATAATGACACTGTGAATGGCCAGCTGCCGTTCGAGGGTCAGAACGGAGGAAACCGTCCCCGCCTCGAGCAGGATCTGATCCTCCACCAGAAAGCCGACGGTCTTGGCCGCAGGAGTCTCCGATCCGTGACAACCGAGCACCTCAATTTTCATGGGGAACTCCATCAGGTGAGATTACAAAATTGATCTTTCATTTCCAGATACTTCGAAAACCGTTCCAGGACCTCCATTTTCACAATGGTAATCTCTCCCTCGCCGGTTTGGACCATCTTCGCCGACTTCAGTTTCTTCAACAGGTCCTCCAGTTGATGACCGGAGATCCCCGCTTCCGAGGCAAGGTCCTCCGGGAGAAAAGGCATGCAGTATTCACCCGTCGCCGGGGCTCCTGCCTCCAGGGCCTTGCGTTGTAGGTGATTGACAAGGCGGCTCATGTTGTCCCGGAGAAGGAGATTTTCAATCTGGTTGTCCGCCTCCTGCAGCCGGGCGGCCAGTTTCTTGATGATCCGGACGGCGATCTCTCCATTACTCCGGATCATGGTCTCAAAGGTTTCCCGGTCAATAATCAGAATCCGGCAATCCTCGATCACCGTCGCCGTGGCGGAGCGGGGCTTGTTGTTCAGGATCGCCATCTCTCCGAAGAATTCTCCTTTCCCCAGAACGACAAGGACCTTTTCCAGACCGCCGGCCTCTTTGGAGATACGGACCTTCCCCGACAGGATGATATACATCTCCTGGCCCGGGTCCCCTTCGTAGAAAAGGACGGTCCCCCGTGAGATCACCTCTCCATAGCGATCGAAGAGATCACCGGCGGCCTCTTCTCCGATCCGGATTCCCATGCTCTGATCCACCGATTCCATAGCTCCTCCTCATCCCTCTTTTACAGTCGCCGCCTTGAGCTTTCCGACAAACTTCCCGACCTCTACCGGGCCCTCAGACTCCCCGCTCACCTGCTCGATCAGTCCCACCACGGCACTCCCAACAATCACACCATCCGCGCTTGCACGAACCCGCTCCACATGTTCGGGAGAAGAAATCCCGAAACCGATACAGACCGGCATCGTTGTCGCTTCCCGGATCCGGGCGATGGCGTCCTCAATCCCGGTCGAAAGACTTGTCCGGGCGCCGGTTACACCGGTGAGAGAAACATAATAGATAAAACCCCGGCTGACTTCGGCAATCTTCCTGATCCGTTCGGGCGTGCTCGTCGGCGCCAGAAGGAATACGGTATCGAGATCCGCCTTCCTCGCCGCCTCGATCAACTCCCCGGCCTCTTCCGGTGGTAGATCGGGCACGATGAGACCGTCGGCCCCAGCACTTTTCGCGGTCTTTACAAAAGACGATACGCCGTAGTGAAAGATCGGGTTGTAATATCCCATTAAAACGACGGGGAGGGAAGTCTTTTGACGAAGTCCCTTGAGGAAATCGAGGATTCCCGCCAAGGTCACCCCGCCCGTCAACGCTCGCTGTGAAGCGCGCTGAATGGTGGGACCGTCCGCCAGGGGGTCGGAAAAGGGGATCCCCAACTCCACAATGTCGGCGCCGTTCTTTTCCATTTCCAGGATATATCTCTCCGTATGGGCAAGGGTCGGGTCGCCGGCCGTCAGAAAGGGCATGAGAGCCACGCGGTTTTCCCCTTTGACTTTACTAAAGACTTCATCGAGCCTGCTCACGATCTTCCTTCCTCCTCTTTCCCGGGGTTGCCTTCCTCGAGGATCTTTGCAACCTGCGTGACGTCCTTGTCTCCCCGCCCGGAGAGGTTAAGAATCACGATTTGATCCTTCGGGATCGTGGGGATCAGTTTCCTGAGATAGGCCAGAGCGTGGGCGCTTTCCAGGGCGGGGATGATCCCTTCCGTTTCCGACAGAAGCTGAAAACCTTCCAGCGCCTCTGCATCGGTAATCGCGACATACTCAGCCCTGCCGGAGACATGATACCAGGCATGCTCCGGCCCAACACCGGGATAGTCGAGTCCGGCGGAGATGGAATGGGCCGGCGTCACCTGGCCATCTGCATCCTGTAGGAGAAAGCTCATGTTGCCATGGAGCACTCCCCGTTCGCCGCCCAAGATTGAAGCGGCATGCTTTCCGCTGTCAAGGCCCAATCCCGCCGCCTCCACACCGATCATCCGGACTGAGGGATCGTCCACAAAAGCATGGAAAAGCCCGATGGCATTACTCCCTCCGCCCACACAGGCCACCAGCACATCGGGCATCCGCCCCTCTTTGGCAAGAATCTGTTCACGAGTTTCCTTCCCGATGACCGACTGGAAATCCCGGACCATCATCGGATAGGGGTGGGGTCCAACAACGGAACCGATAATATAATAAGTGTTCTCCACGTTCGTCACCCAGTCCCGGATCGCCTCGTTGCAGGCATCCTTGAGGGTGCAGGTCCCGGAGGTTACCGCCGTCACCTTGGCGCCGAGAAGACGCATCCGAAAAACATTGAGCGCCTGCCGTTCGATATCCTCCTGCCCCATGAAGATCTCGCATTCCAGACCGAACATGGCCGCCGCCGTCGCCGTTGCCACCCCGTGTTGTCCCGCACCGGTTTCGGCAATAATCCGTTTCTTTCCCATCCGGCGTGCCAGCAGGATCTGCCCGATTGCGTTGTTGATCTTGTGGGCGCCGGTATGATTCAGATCCTCCCTTTTCAGATAGATCCGGGCACCCTGGAGATGCTCCGTCAAACGTTCTGCAAAGAAGAGAGACGTCGGCCGCCCCACATATTCCCGCAGGTAGGTCTGAAACTCTTTATCAAAATCCGGATCCTGCCGGACCCGTTCATATTCCTTTTCCAACTCATCCAGAGCCGGCATCAGTGTCTCGGGGACATACTTACCGCCGAACTCCTCAAAATGTCCCCGCTCATCGGGTAACTTCATTCCGCCTTCTCCTGCCCGGAAAGCCGGGCATCCATTTCATTCACGCTTGCGATAAACCGGCGTACCTTTTCCCGGTCCTTTTGTCCCGGTTCACGTTCCACGCCGGAACTCACATCCACCGCATAGGGACGGACCTGGGCAATCGCCGCTCCCACATTCTCCGGCGTCAATCCGCCGGCCAAAACCACCGTGCCCTGCCTTGCCCCTTCCTTTGCCAGTACCCAGTCGGCGGCTTCCCCCGTCCCCCCGTACCGATCGGGATGATAGGCGTCGAGAAGAAATCCCGCCACTGCGTAACGTTTCATCTCCGTCAGGAAGGAGTTGTCCTTGACCCGGAAGGCCTTGATGACCCGCCGTTCACACCATTCGCAAAACTCCGGTGATTCATTTCCGTGCAACTGGCAAAGGTCCAGATAACAATACTTTGCGATCTCCCGGACCGTCTCGATCTTTTCATCTACGAAAACCCCCACGATCTTTGTGAAGGGGGGGAGATGCCGTACAATCTCCCGGACGCTCTCCGGATCGATCCGCCTCGGACTTGCAGAATAAAAAACAAATCCCAGTGCATCAGCGCCGGCATCCAGGGCAAAGAGGGCATCGTCGAGATTCGTGATCCCGCAGATTTTGATTCGGGTTCTCATGGTCTCGGTCCATCGGAGAGGAGTTCCTGCAACTTTTCCCCGGGACGTGGTGCACGCATCAACGTTTCACCGACCAGGACCGCATCCACACCCGCCTCTCTCAATCTGACGAGGTCGGCCGCCTCACGGATCCCGCTTTCGCTGACGACGATTCGCTCTGCTCCGATCCTCTCACGCAGTTGAAAAGTGGTCTCTATATCAGTGTTAAAGTTCGTAAGATCCCGGTTGTTGATCCCGATAATCTCCGCCGGAGAAGCAAGGGCCTGCTCCAGTTCCTCCCCGGAGTGGACTTCCACCAGTGCCTCCATCCCCAGTTCCCGACCCAGCCGGAGCAACGCCTCCAGCTTCTTGCCATCGAGGAGTGCAACGATGAGGAGAAAGGCATCCGCACCCAGCGCCCGAGCCTCCCAGAGCTGGTAGGGATCGAAGATAAAATCCTTCCGGAGCAGAGGGAGAGAAAGGGCTGTCCGGATACGGGACAGGAAATCAGGATGGCCCTGGAAAAAATCCTCTTCCGTCAGGACGGAGACCGCAGCAGCGCCATAGCGTTCATAGTCACGGGCAATCCCGACGGGATCAAAATCCTTCCGGATCACCCCTTTGGAGGGAGAAGCCTTTTTCACCTCCGCAATCACCCGGACCGTGCCGGACTCTCTCCCGGCGATGGCACGGGCAAAGTCAAGACATGGGGACCGCTCCTCCACCACCTTCTGCAGGACCGGCAGTGGCGTTGTCTCCTTCCGCTCTGCAAGGCGTATACGAACTTTGGCTACTATATCATCCAGGATCAAGGCTTACAAATCCTTTTTGGACTGCTCTTCCCTCCCTTGTGCAATCCAGTGGCAAAGACATGGGGGAGAGGA
>CAYQVN010000062.1:0-2518 GCA_964420895.1 uncultured Nitrospirota bacterium
TTTAAGGTTGACACTCCGGAACACCGATGATAGGATTTCCTAACTTTTGGGGGCGTTGTTGGAGCGGTTGATTCTTTTTTTTGCATCCGGTTTTTACAGTGGTTATGCCCCCTTCGCCTCTGGGACCGTCGGGACCCTGGTCGGAATTGCTCTCTATCTACTTCTAAGTCAACTTTCCGTCATTCCATACAGCATTCTGACCTTTGCCGTTATCGCCGCCGGGATTGGCCTTGCCTCAAAGGCGGAAAGGATCCTCGGGGAGAAGGACAGCGGTGTCATCGTTATCGATGAGATTGCAGGATTTTTCATCACCATGTGGGCACTTCCGACGACATGGACGACGGTGGCGGCCGGTTTTTTCCTCTTTCGATTTTTCGATGTACTCAAACCCTTCCCGATCCGCCGGATCGATCAGAATCTTCCGGGGGGGTGGGGCGTCATGCTCGATGATTGCCTGGCCGGGGTCTATGCAAACCTGACCCTCCGCCTGGCCCTGCTGGTGTTGTCCCGATGAAGGATCTCGTGGAAGAGGTTGGCAGCCTCCTGTTGGAGCGCGCCCGGACGATCGCCCTGGCCGAGTCCTGTACGGGGGGGCTCATCACCTCCCACCTGGTCGATGTGCCGGGGATCTCTTCCGTCCTGGAGCGGGGTGTGGTGACCTACAGTAATGCCTCCAAGACGGACCTGCTCGGGGTTCCCGCCGAATTGATCGAGGGGCAGGGTGCGGTCAGCCGGGAGACGGCCCATGCCATGGCTTCCGGGATCCGGGATCGTGCCGGCACCGACATCGGCCTGGCCGTGACGGGGATTGCCGGACCTTCCGGTGGAACGACGGAAAAGCCGGTGGGCACGGTTTTTATTGCCCTCGCCACAGCAGAGAGGGTGGACGTTGTGCCATGCTGTTTTTCGGGGGATCGGAGATCCATCCGCGAACAGAGTGCGGCAAAGGCGCTGGCGGTTTTAAGAGACGCCCTGCGGCGGGGTTGAACCGTCCCGTCTTTTTCGTGGAAGGGGGGTGGCGCCGGTCTGAAAACGCTCCGGGCTTTCATTGCCGTCGAAATCTCCGAACCGCTCAAGGAGTCGCTTCGGAAGATCCAGGACTCCCTCCAACACAAGGGAGATCGGGTCGGCTGGGTCAAACCGGCGGGGATGCACCTGACCCTGAAGTTTCTGGGGGAAATCGAAGAGGAGATGATTCCACGGATTGGAGAACAGATCGGCCGTGCCTGTGTCGGGCAGGGACCCTTTCCCCTCCATCTTTGCGGGACGGGTCTCTTTCCGGGGGGCAGAAATCCACGTGTTCTCTGGGCCGGCATCCGGGAGGGGATGGAGGAGGTCGTAAGGATCTTCCGGGCTCTTGATCCGCTGTTGGAAGAGATCGGCTTTCTCCGGGAGAAGAGGGCCTTTCATCCCCATGTCACGTTGGGACGGATCAAGTTTCTCAAGGATCGACGGTATTTTCTTGCAGAGGTCGATGGTAAAAAAGATGCGGATCTCGGCGTGATGACGGTGGAGGCAGTCCATCTCATCGAAAGTCGGTTACGCCCCGAGGGAGCGGAATACGGTGATCGTTACGTGGTGCCTTTGGGAGCGGAGAACCCTGATGCACCGGATGTATAGAAGACACTATTGTTATGTCAACCTGGTAGTGTCTGCTGGTAGTCCCCCTCATCCTAACCTTCTCCCCTCAGCAGGGGAGAAGGGATACTTCCTCTCCCCTCGGGGAGAGGATTGAGGTGAGGGGGAAATGGGATACGTTCTTTTATATGTGACATGACACTATGCAATCATGGCCTTCAGCGGTGGACCGCTGAAGGGAAGAAAGGAGTTTTCCTATGGCAGGGAACAACAATAACCGGGCCCGTGCCCTGGACCTGGCGGTGACCCAAATTGAGAAACAGTTCGGCAAGGGTGCGATCATGCGACTGGGTGCGTCCGACGCTGTTGTCGATGTCCCATCAATTTCTTCAGGCTGTCTCTCCCTCGACTGTGCCCTCGGTACATGGGGTTATCCGAGAGGCCGGATTGTCGAGATCTACGGCCCGGAGTCGTCAGGGAAAACGACCCTCACCCTCCATGCCATCGCCGAGGCGCAGAAGGCCGGAGGGGTCGCCGCCTTCGTCGATGCCGAACACGCCTTGGACATATCTTATGCGAAACGGCTGGGGGTGAATGCCGATGACCTCCTCGTTTCCCAGCCCGATACGGGGGAGCAGGCCCTGGAGATCACCGATGTCCTGGTGCGGAGCGGCGCCGTCGACATCATTGTGGTTGACTCTGTGGCGGCCCTGGTGCCCCGGGCGGAGATCGAAGGAGAGATGGGGGACCAACAGGTCGGCCTCCAGGCTCGGCTCATGTCCAAAGCCCTCCGCAAGCTGACGGGGACCGTCTCCCGGTCGAAGACGACCCTGGTCTTCATCAACCAGATCCGGATGAAGATCGGTGTCATGTTCGGCAATCCCGAGACCACGAGCGGCGGGAATGCTCTCAAGTTCTATTCGTCCCTCCGTCTCGACAT
>CAYQVN010000062.1:2618-9510 GCA_964420895.1 uncultured Nitrospirota bacterium
CGATGAATCTGAACGAACTGTTGAAGACGGCCATTGAGCGGAAGGCTTCGGATATCCATATCAAGGCAGGAAGCCCCCCCGTGCTCCGGATCGACGGGGCACTCACCCCCATGATTGAACAGAAAAGGCTTACCTCCGAGGAAACCCTCGCCACCGCTTTCGCCATGATGAGCAACTACCAGAAACAGAAGTTCAAGGCGAACTGTGAAGTGGATATGGCCTACAGCGTACCGGGTCTCGGCCGTTTTCGCGTGAATATCTTCCAGCAGCGAAATACCGTTGCAATCGTTCTCCGAGTTATCCCCCACAAGATTCAGAAGATCGCCGAGCTGAACCTGCCGCCCGTCATCGAAGAACTGGCCCTGCAACAGAGAGGACTCGTCCTGGTAACGGGCACGACGGGTAGCGGGAAGACGACCACCCTGGCCTCCATGATCGACCATATCAATGCCAACCGGACGGCGCACGTCATGACAATTGAGGATCCCATTGAATACCTCCATCGGGACAACAAGAGCCTGGTGAATCAACGGGAGATCGGTAATGATGTGAAGGCCTTCGACAGTGCCCTCCGTTCTTCCCTCCGCCAGGATCCCGATGTGATCCTTGTGGGGGAGATGCGGGATTACGAGACGATCTCGACGGCTCTGATGGCGGCCGAAACAGGGCATTTCGTGATGAGTACTCTTCATACCGTTGATGCCACGGAGACGATCAACCGGATCATCTCTGTTTTTCCACCCTATCAGCAGAAACAGATGCGGATCCAGCTTTCGGCCGTCATCAAGGGGATTGTCTCCCAGCGGCTGGTCGTTCGGGCCGACGGGAAGGGCCGGATTCCGGCGGTGGAGGTCATGGTCGCGACGAATCTGATCCAGGAGTATATCGTCGACAAAGACAAGACCAAACTGATGCACGATGCCATTGCCGCCGGTAAAAGCCAATACGGCATGCAGACCTTCGACCAGTCCCTGATGGAGCTCTACCATCGCGGCCTGATCTCCTATGAAGAGGCCTTAAAGCGCAGCTCCAACCCCGATGATTTTGCCCTCAAGGCGCGGGGAATCCAGTCGACCAGCGACCTTTCCTGGGAAGAACAGGAAAAGGCGGGGGGGACAAAAAAGGAAGAGTCTCCCGCCTCCGATGATGAATTCAAAATCGACCGGTTTTTTAATTAAATACCTTCATGATCTTCATCTGCTTCATGGTGATTGCCTTAGAATTTTTCTTTCCCCCTGTCAAAAGGTTTTGACTTTTCTTCGTGCCCTTCGGATTTTCACCTGTCGTTTTCAAAAACAGGGGAAGTTCCTGCCACGATTCTATTGACAAGATTGCCCAAAGTCTTTATTCTTAAAGCGGATTCAGTGACGAATGGAACGTGTAAAGGGGAAAAAATGAAGGGTTCGGAAATCCGCAGCCTATTTTTGAGCTATTTTGAGAACGAGGGCCACAAAATCCTTCCCAGCTCTTCCCTGATCCCTCGAGACGATCCGACGCTTCTTTTTACTAATGCCGGGATGGTTCAGTTCAAGGATATCTTCACCGGGGAAAAGTCCCGGACCGTGCCGACGGCGGCCACGTCCCAGAAGTGTATGCGGGCCGGCGGTAAACACAACGACTTGGAGAATGTGGGACGCACGGCTCGTCATCAGACCTTTTTCGAGATGCTGGGGAACTTCTCCTTCGGCGATTATTTTAAGGAGGAGGCGATCTCCCTGGCTTGGAATTTCCTGACGAAGGAACTCTCCCTGCCCGTCGATCGTCTCTGGGTCAGCGTCTATCACGATGATGACGAGGCCTACGGGATCTGGAAAGAAAAGATTCACTTTCCGGAAGAGCGCATCCTTCGACTCGGAGAGAAGGACAACTTCTGGGCCATGGGCGATACCGGTCCCTGCGGTCCCTGTTCCGAGATCCATATCGATCAGGGAGAGGGGATCGGTTGCGGACGGACCGAATGCGATGTCGAGTGTGATTGTGACCGTTTCCTGGAGATCTGGAACCTGGTCTTTATGCAGTATTCCCGTGATGCGGCGGGAAAACTGACCCCCCTTCCCTCCCCGAGTATCGATACCGGCATGGGACTGGAGCGGATTGCCGCCGTGGTCCAGGGGGTGACCTCCAATTATGACACCGACCTATTTTCCGGCATCATTGAGGCGATTTGCACGATCGCCGAGGTCCGGTACGGCGATGGACCGTCTTCGGACACATCGATCCGTGTGATTGCCGACCATATCCGTGCCCTGACCTTTCTCATCGGCGACGGGATTCTTCCGAGCAATGAAGGCCGTGGTTATGTCCTGCGGCGGGTCTTGCGAAGGGCGGCACGGCACGGTAAACTGTTGAATGTGGAAGGCCCTTTTCTCTATAAACTCTCAGCAACGGTGGTCGATGAGATGCGGGAAGCCTATCCGGAACTGGTCCCGGCTCGGGAGCATGTGGCGGCCGTCATCCTGAACGAGGAGGAACGGTTCCTCCATACCCTCGATCAGGGGCTGACGCTCCTCAACGAGGAGATCGAAAAACTGTCGCAGGCGGGGGAGACGACCCTGCCGGGGCCTGAGGTCTTTAAACTCTATGACACTTACGGTTTCCCGTTGGATCTGACCCAGGATATCCTTGAGGAGAAGGGACTTTCCCTTGACGAAGTTGGATTTCATGAGGCGATGAACCGGCAGCGGGAGCGAGCCCGTGCTTCCTGGAAAGGGGGCGAGGAAAAAGGGATCGATCCTGTCTACAAGGGGCTTGCCGAAACATTCTCCACAACTTTCGTGGGCTATGATCAGACCGAGGCCGCCAGTGAAGTCGTCGCCCTCATTCAGGCGGGAAAGGTTGTCGAGGAGGTCCCGAAGGGTGGGGAGGCCATGGCGGTCCTCAATGTGACCCCTTTCTATGCGGAATCGGGTGGACAGGTCGGAGACCGGGGACGGGTCGAGTGGGAAGGCGGCAACGCTGTTGTTGGTGAGACTCGCCGGCCCGCCGGGGAGATGATCGTTCATGCCCTCCGGGTGGAAGAGGGGACCCTGCAAAAAGGGCAGTCCGTCAAGGCCCGGGTGGACGGGGATGCACGCCAGAATACGGCCAACAATCATACAGCCACCCATATCCTCCATGCCGTGTTGCGGCAGGTATTGGGAGACCATGTGAAGCAGGCCGGATCCCTGGTGGCACCTGACCGTCTGCGCTTCGATTTTACCCATTTTGCACAGGTCAGTCCCCGCGAACTGGAGCGGATCGAAAAGCTGGCCAACGAATGGATCCGGCGAAACGCCCTCGTCCAAAAGGAGGTCAAGGCGTTGAATGAGGCCCTCGACGAAGGGGTGACAGCCCTCTTCGGGGAGAAATATGGTGACGAGGTCCGTGTGATCTCCATCCCGGACCTCTCCAAGGAACTCTGCGGAGGAACACACATCGGCCGGACCGGTGAAATCGGCCTGCTCAAGATTGTTCATGAGGGAGGGATTGCGGCGGGGGTTCGCAGGATTGAGGCAGTCACGGGATACAGTGCCTACCAGTCCTTTAAGTCCTCTGAATCGGAACTGCTGAATCTTTCCGAGTTGGTCCGGGGTGCGCCGGGGGAGATTGGCCCCAAGGTGGAAAAGATCATCCGGGAAAGAAAGGCATTGGCCTCCGAGGTGGCCGCCTTGAAGCGGGAGCTTGCCGAAGTGAAGGGGGGGGACCTTGCAAAAGAGGCTCAGGAGGTTGAGGGGATCAAAGTCCTCTCCCGGCGGATGGACCGTCTTTCCATCGAGGAGTTGCGGGATTTTGCCGACCAGGCAAAGGACAAGATTGGATCGGGAGTGGTTGTGGCCGGGACTGTTAATGACGGGAAGGTCGCCCTCGTGGCGATGGTCACCAAAGACTTGAGTGGTAAGGTCCATGCCGGGAATCTGATCCGGGAAGTGGCGAAGATGACCGGCGGTGGCGGAGGAGGGAGACCCGATATGGCTCAGGCCGGCGGCAAGGATCCCTCCAAACTGGATCAGGCGTTGGAAGAGGTGACGGAAATTATTCGCGGGCAACTGACTCCCGGCGGATGAGGCAGGTGCGGGGGAAACTTATGTTGACCCCCTGTAAGCCTGAAGGCATGGAGCCGGGATATAAAAGGAGGAATGACCATGTTTGAGCCGATGAAAAAAGCACTTCTGGTGGGACTGGGGATCCAGGAGAAAATGAAAGAGTTTGTGGATGATCTGGTCCAGAAGGGTGAGGTCAGCAAGGAACAGAGCGGTTCTCTTTTTAAGGACCTCATGGGGTCCGCCGAAAAGAATCTCGAAGGGCTGGAAAAAAGCTGGCAGGAGATCATTCAGTCGACCATGGAGCGGATGAACCTCCCGACCAAAGAGGATCTGGAGAACCTGGAGAAAAAGGTCAATGCACTCAGCCGACGTCTGGCCAAGCTTGACAAAGAAGGTGGAGAGGACGCCTGATCGTTTCTTTCTTCCTTTGATTTTTCCCGGGCCGTCCGGAAGGGGTGTTTTTGAAATCCGGAGATACCTTCTGCACGGGATCAGCCCGGAGAGGGGGTGCTGCTTTTCTCCGAGCCACCCCTGATGTCCTGTCCCACTCTTTCCCCGTTTTTAAAAGGAACAACATGAGAGCGATCGGCCTTGATTTTGGTGAGAAGACCATTGGTGTTGCTGTGAGCGACCCTTTGGGGATCATTGCTCAGGGGGTGAAGACCATACGCCGGAAGAGCTGGCAAGTCGACCTGGAGAAACTCCACAAAATTATCGAGGAGTATGAGGCCGAACGGCTGGTGGTCGGGCTGCCCCGGAATATGGACGGGAGCTACGGTCCTTCAGCCGAGAAGGTGCAGGTCTTTATGGAAAAGCTGAAGATTTTCAATCTTCCCATTGAGCCGGAGGATGAGCGATTAACGACGGTCATGGCGGAACGGGCATTGCTGGAAGGGGACGTAAGCCGGAAAAAAAGAAAGCAGGTCATCGATCAGGTGGCGGCGGCTCTGATCCTCCAGGGATACCTGGATCGTCTCAGTCGGGAGCGGAAGCGTGATTAGAAGGCGCCTTCCACTCCTGCTCCTCTTGGTCCTGGGGGGGCTATCCCTTGCGCTGATTCATTTCTATTCCCTCCTCTATTTCCCGCAGCAGGAGCAGGCCGAACCGGTCATTGTGGAAATCCCTTTCGGCATGTCCGTGCAGGAAACCGGTCGTCTCCTCCATGAACGGGGACTGGTCTCCTCCGTAGCAGCCTTCAAAGTTCTGACCCGTCTGACGGCTTCCGAGGGGGTGATCCGCGCAGGAGAGTATCCCCTTTCAGTCGCGATGTCGCCGCGGGAGATCCTTCAACAACTGCGCAGGGGAGATGTCATCCTCCACCGGGTGACCCTCCCGGAAGGGTTGCGCGGAGAGGAGGTGGCCCGGATCGTTGCCGCGAAATTCTCTCTTTCCCGGGATCGCCTCGTGGTTCTCCAGTCCGATCCGGAATTCATCGCCTCCCTCGGGGTGAAGGCGCCTTCCCTGGAAGGGTATCTTTTGCCGGAGACCTATTCCTTCCCGAAAAATGTGACGGAAGAAGAGGTGCTGCGCAAGATGGTTGCGGATATGCTGACTCTCTTTGATGCCGAAAAGATCGACCGTGTAAAACAACTTGGGTTGACCCTTCATCAGGTTCTGACCCTGGCATCGATCATTGAGAAGGAGGCAGCACGGGAGGATGAAAAGCCCCGTATCGCCTCCGTTTATCATAACCGTCTGAAAAAAAAGATGCGTCTTCAGAGTGACCCCACCGTGATCTACGGAATCGAGGACTTCGATGGTAACCTTCGTTGGCGGGACCTGAAGGCGGACACGCCTTACAATACCTACGTCCGTTTTGGACTCCCCCCCACGCCGATCGCCAATCCGGGGAAACATTCGATCCTGGCGGCGCTCTATCCGGAGGTCTCGCCGTACCTATACTTTGTCTCCCGGAACGACGGCTCCCATGCCTTTTCAGCAACACTGGCGGAACACAACCGTGCTGTGGACCGTTATCAGCGGAGACGACGATGAATCTCTCCTTGACAGTGCCCCTTCTTTTTTATAAAAACGACGTCACTACGCCAAGTCCTGCGGGGAAATAGAAGCAACCTGAGCGGTGACAAAATGACCCTCAATGGAAAGCCAACCTGCGATGGAAAGGGAACAATGATGACCGACAACCCGGAAGTATTGAAGCACCGACTGATTGAGATTATCCTGGAACGTTCCTTTCAGTTCAGTGAGGAGCCGACTTTCCAGCTCGTCTCGGGGAAGAAGAGTCAATACTATTTCAACTGCAAGGCGACCACTCTCCATCCGGAAGGGATGGTTCTGATCGGGGAGATCGGGCTTGACCGGATCCGCGGGCTTTCTCCTCATGGGGTAGGCGGATTGACCCTCGGCGCCGACCCCCTGGCTTATGCCATCAGTTATTCCTCCGCTCTTGCCAAGGCGCCGGTCGAGACCTTTATCGTCCGGAAGGAAGCGAAGAAGCACGGCCTCATGCGCAAGATCGAGGGGAATGTCCAGAAGGGAGACCGTGTCGTTGTGGTAGACGATGTCGTCACGACGGGCGGCTCTACCCTCCAGGCCGTTGAGGCCGCCCAGGCTGCGGGGCTGGAGGTTGTCAAGATCCTCACCCTCGTCGACCGCCAGGAAGGGGGGCGGGAGAATATCGAAAAGACGGGCATCCCCTTTGAAGCGATCCTGACCCGGGAAGAGGTGATGGAGGTCTATCGGAAGGGCAAAGGCATATAGGGGCAATGGAGCGGAGGCTCAGAGCAAAACAAACCCGTCTCTCGCAGAGGGGCAAAGGCATAGAGCAAAATCAAACCAAAACCGTCTCTCGCAGAGAACGCCAAGAACGCTAAGTAAAAACATAAGTGGTCTCTCTTAATCTTAATCTT
>CAYQVN010000063.1:0-9331 GCA_964420895.1 uncultured Nitrospirota bacterium
GTGAACGCCGCCGGAGGCCTTGTAAGATGGCCTGTCCAATTTCCCGCCCGCATGGAGTTTGGTCATCACCACTTCGGCAGCGGGAATTTTTTCGGTGGGATGTTTCTTCACGGGGATTCCCCGCCCGTTGTCGACGACGGTGAAACTGTTGTCCATGTGGATGGTCACCTTAATCTCCGAGCAGAACCCCCCCATGGCTTCATCGACACTGTTGTCGATCACCTCGTAGGCGATATGGTGCAAACCATAGTTCCCCGTATCGCCGATGTACATGCCCGGCCGTTTCCGGACGGCCTCCAGGCCCTCCAGTACCTTGATGCTCTGCGCGTCATATGTCATTGTGAAACTCCAGGGAGTTGGCGTATTCGAAGCGTGCGGGAGGGTTCCCCCCCATGGAAATCAACGGATTATATTACAATTTCTTCCCCTTTTTTACAAGGGTAATCTCACCTTTTTTTACGAGAAAACGGGTGGCGTCGATTTCCATTTTGGCCGCGAGGTCTTTGTCCGTTGTGGTCAGAAAAACCTGGCCCATTCGGCGCAGAAAACGGCTCAAACGCTGCCGGTGAACCGGGTCGAGTTCGGAGGCGACATCGTCGAGGAGAAGAACCGGGGGGGTTCCTTTTTTTTCGGAATGAAAACGGGCCTCGCTCAAGGTCAAGGCCAGGGCCAGCATCCGGCTTTCTCCTTGGGAGGCGAAGGTTTTGGCCGGCTGGTTGTCAACCTCGAAGATCAAGTCATCCAGCTGAGGACCGATCCGCGTCGTCCCTCTCCGGACCTCACGATCCGCAACAGCGTCAATCCCGGCCATGAATTTTTCCTGCAGTTCCGACAGTCCGTCCGTCGTTGCCTCCCCTTTGCCCATCAGAGTGGTGTGATAGAGAATGCGAAGTTTGCTCTCCTTGTGGACAAGCTGTTGAAAGATCTCGGTTGCGTACTCGACATATTCCTTCAGGAAACGATACCGCGCCCGCAGGATTCGGCTTCCCGTCCGGGCAAGTTGCTCATTCCAGACCGAAAGCCCCCCCCGGGGAACCCGCCCATCCCGGATGAGGCGAAGAAGACTGTTGCGCTGGTGGAGGATCTTCCGGTATTCCTTGAGGTCATAGAGGTATCGTCGATCGAGGCGGGAGATGGCACGATCCAGAAATTTCCTTCGCCCTTCCGGTCCCCCCTTGACGAGGCTTAAGGTCTCCGGAGAAAAGAGGATGACATCAAAGGTGCCGTAATAATCGACCCCCCGGGACACCGGTTTTCCGTTCACCCGGACGCCCTTCTCCTTTTCCCCGATCGTCAGAAGGATCTCTTTGCCCCCCCCCTGATCCTCGACTTCCCCCTGCACCTGTCCCCAGAGCATGCCCTGCCGGACGAGGTCTTTTTGAGCGGTGGGTCGGAAGGTCCCCAAATGGGAGAGAAAATAGATCGCCTCTAAGAGGTTGGTCTTCCCCTGCCCGTTCTCCCCGAAGAGAATGTTGACCCCCCTTTCCGGAACCAGCGTACAGGATTGTATGTTCCGGAAATGCTTCAGGGAAAGTTGCCGAATCTCCATGGAAGAGGGTCAGACACGCATCGGCATGATGACACCGACAAAGCCTTCATCGTCGGGGTCTTCAATGCGGGCGGGGCTGGCGGCATCCAGAAAATGAATTCGCACCTCTTCCCCCTGGAGGGCCGAGGTAATATCCTGGATGTAGCGGACATTAAAACCGAAGGAGGTCTCCTCTCCTGCATAATCGGTGGCAAGAACCTCGTCGGCTTCTCCCATCTCGGGATTGCTGGAGGAAATCTGCAATTCCCCTTTTCGGAAGGTCAGCTTGATGGCATGGGTCTTTTCGTCGGAGAGGATCGAGACCCTGCGCACCGCTCCCTGAAGAAGTTCACGATCGAGGGTCACGCCCTTGGGATGTTCCTGGGGAATGACCTCCTCGTGATTCGGAAAGCGGCCGTCGATCAGGCGGGACAGGAGGGTATAGGCCCCTTCCCGAAAGAGGATATGTTTTTCCGACAGGACGATCTCGATCTCCTGGGGTTCCCCTTCGTCAAGATACTTCTTCAATTCGAAAAGCGTTTTTTTGGGGACGATGACCTTCTGCACCTTGGGGGTACCGGAGGTGGCAAGTTCGCGAATGACCTGCGCCAGCCGGTGGCCGTCGGTAGCCACCATCTCGATGCTTGGCTGCTCGGCATTGGGGAAGCGGATCAGGGCGCCGTTTAAGGCGGCCCGGGTCAGGTCGGAGGAGATGGAAAAGACTGTCTTTTTAATCATTTCCGACAATGCCCCGGCAGGGATCTTGATCCTGTCCGTTTCCTGGATCTCCGGAAAGGAGGGGAATTCATCGGCCGAAAGACCGCGCAGTTTGAAACTCGTTTTGCCGGCACGAATGACGATCCCCTGGGATTCCTTCGCTTCAATCCGAAGGGTATCCTCCCGGGATTCCCGGGCAATTTCATAGAGTTTCTTCGCGGAAACGGTAATCTTCCCCTCTTTCTCCACCTTTGCAGCAACACTGTCCTGCAGTCCGATTTCCAGATCCGTCGCAAAAAAACGGACCTGATCCTTCCCTGCCTCGATCCGGACATTGGAAAGAATCGGCATAGTGCTTCTCGCCTGAACCACCCCCTGGACCTTCTGCAAACCGGAAAGGAGCGCCGTTTTTTCAACCGTAAATTTCATTTTCAAAACCTCATGTTCAATTGGAAAGAACCTTTTCCTTCAGGTGCTGGATGGTGTTCGATAGTTCCTGATTGGTTTTGATCTTTCCTTCGATATTCTTGCATGCATGGATCACTGTCGTGTGGTCTTTGCCCCCAAAATTTTTCCCGATTTCCGGTAGCGAGCTCTCCGTCAATTTTCGGCAGAGGTACATGGCCACCTGCCGGGGCAGGACGATCGACTGATTCCTTTTCTTCGATTTAAGATCTACGATTTTTACCTTGTAATGCTCGACGACAAGACGCTGGATCAGGTCGATGGAAACGACTTTCTCTTTTTCATCGAGTAAATCTTTCAGGGCTTCCTTGGCCAGATCGACGGAGATCTCCCGTGAAGTGAGGGATGCGACAGCACCCAGCTTGATCAGCGAACCTTCCAGTTCCCGCACATTGGAACGGATCTTTTTCGCCAGGAAGAGGCTGACGTCATCGGGGAGATGAATCCCGTCAATCTCCGCTTTCTTCCGCAGGATAGCCACCTTGGTTTCAAGATCAGGAGGTTGAATATCGGCCAGAAGGCCCCATTCAAAACGGGAGCGGAGCCGTTCCTCCAGATTCGGAATCTCTTTGGGATATCGGTCACTGGAAAAAACCAGCTGTTTTCTCGCATCGTAGAGAGCATTGAAGGTATGGAAAAATTCCTCCTGCGTTCGTTCCTTGTCGGAGAGAAACTGAATGTCATCCACCATGAGTACGTCCATGTTCCGGTACTTCTGACGGAACTGGGCCATACGATCATAGCGGATACAGCTGATCATTTCGTTCATGAAATGTTCCGTGCTGACAAAACAGATTTTGATATGGTTGTTGACGGAATGAACATGATGTCCGATGGCATGCATGAGGTGTGTCTTACCGAGTCCCACCCCCCCATAGATGAAGAGGGGATTATAGGCTTTATAGAGGACCTCTCCAACGGCCCGTGCGGCGGCATGGGCAAACTGATTGCTGGGTCCCACAACGAAATTTTCGAAGGTAAACCGTTCATTTAAAAAAGAGCCCCCCTTTTTGACGGGAGCGTTGTCTTTTGAAGAGGGAAAGGCATCCGGAGAAGGCATCTCCGGCAGGATCTGCTCCTGTAGTGGTTCTTTGTTTTGAAATTTTTTATCCACCCGGAAAGAGAGGTTTTTTTGAAAATCGAGATTTTCAATGACATCATTTAAAAGATCGGAATAATGTGTTTCAATCCAATCCTTTAAAAACTTATTCGGTACGGCGACCTGAATTTCCTCCTCATTTTCACTGAAGAGTTTTGTCGACTTAAACCAGTTATCGAAACTCTGTTTGGTCAGACGCGTACTCAGAATTTCGGTGATCTCTTCCCATGTATTCATGATGAAACCCTCTTTAGAGAGGACGGGAAATATACCAGAATCGTACTAATTTTTCCCGTTATCAACAGAGTTTTCCACACCTGTGGAAAAAACACTTTTCTCTTTATTTTGAAATGGTTACATGAAATAGAGGGCATTTTTTTAACAGATTTATCAAGCTCTGATGAAAAGTAGAAATATTCTACCCGTCTACAGATTCCCGACTAAATCCGCCGCCTCTGAATTGAGAGATAGGGAATCAACATAACAAATGGTTTTTTTGATGGCAAGATCTTTTTTCGATTTTTTCCATTAAAATTACTGATGAATATTTTCTTTTCTGTGATAAAGATGTGACTGAAGATGTGCAAAAAATGTGGACTTGCCTTCTTTCTCCGAAGGACCGTGGATGGATGGAATAGTCACCCACAAGATCTTCCCAGACAAAAAACCTTAAATATCAATTCATTGAACCAGTATTCCACCAAATTCTCCGGCCCTACTACTTCTACTATTCTTTTTAAAATAGTTTATAAAAGCAGGATCTTTTCACAACGGCCTCCATTGATACAAAACCCTTTCTTGCTGATCCTTGATGAACCTTTTATTCTTGACATCAAAAAAGACAGCGAATATACTCCCACATTCCAATGGATTAAAGGAGATAGAAATGTCTGTTACATTCAAGCCGAACAACCGGAAAAAGAAAAAGACCCATGGATTCCTCTCTCGGATGAAGACCAAAAGCGGCAGAGCCGTTATTCAGCGGCGGCGTGCCAAAGGCCGAAAACGAATCGGCGTATAGTCCCTGGACATACGTGAATGAATAGAAACGTTCAACTTCATGAAAGAACGTTGGATTCGCAAGAATTGGGAATACCGGGATGTATACAGGGAGGGTGAAAAGCAGGTCGGGAAAAATATGATCGTTTATACCTATGATCGGGGAGGGGAAACCCGTCGATATGGTATTGCCGTATCGAAAAAAATCGGAAATGCTGTGATTCGAAATCGGATTAAAAGAAGGCTCCGGGAAGTGATACGGCGTCATCTCTATCAGAACGTAGGAAATTATGATCGGGTCATTGTTGCACGAAAAGCAATTATTCATTCTTCCTACCAGGAGATTCTCCGGGAATGTAAGGCTCTGATTGAAAGGAGCAAGGGAGCATAAGGTTTTACCTTGTTTTTCGGCAATGGAACGGATAAAGGATTTCAACATTGGATTGATCCGATTTTATCAGAAATGGATTTCCCCCTTCACTATTGGAAGTTGTCGTTATTTTCCCACCTGTTCGGAATATACTGCTCAAGCGATCAAGAAGTACGGTCTGATGAAAGGATGGCGTCTGGGAATCTCCCGTATCCTTCGTTGTCATCCCTTTCATGCCGGTGGTTATGATCCTCTGAGTTAATTTCCACATTCCCTCTCATCCTGAAATATTCCATTATCAGGAGAAATTATGGAAAAAAGGGCATTATTGGCCTTTGTTCTCTCTCTCGTCGTCCTCTTTGGATATCAATATCTCTTTCCTACACCGAACAGGGTGCAGAAGGAGGTCGTACAGCCACAGGTTTCGCCAAAACCGGTGGACGAAGCCGAAAAGACTCCCCAAACGATTCAGGAAATAACGCCAGCAAAAATCCAGCAGGAATCGGCTAAAAACACTCTTTTTTCTGAAAATTCACAATTTCCGGAAGAGATGGTCCGCGTTGAGACCGATCTTGCCACCTATATGATTTCCACCAGGAATGCTGTCATTAAGGAGATCATTTTAAAAGATTACAAAGACAATCAGGGAAAACCGATTCATCTGATTCATGACGGTATGGGATTTTATCCACTTCAAATCCTTTGGGAAGGAAAGATCCTCCAAGCCGATTTCACCCCGTCAACAGACGAAATAACACTGGGTCCCGGCGAAGAAAGTGCCACACTGAAGATGATCTATAAAAATCCCAACGGCGGGTGGTTGGAAAAAAGGTTTGTATTTTATCGTGAAGATTATAGAGTGGACGTTGAAATCTCACAGGATCAACCCCGGGAGATTCAACTCCTTGTGGGATCTTACTTTAAACGACAGGATGAAAAATCTCCGGGGGGACGTTACAATCATGTAGGACCTGTCCTCAATCTATCGGGAGAGGTAGAACGGATCAAGTTCAAGGATATGGAAGAGAAAAAAATGCTTCAGGGTGAGATTCCCTGGGCAGCCTTTGAAGAAAAATATTTTTTAACAGCCCTTCTTCCAAAGGAAAAAGCGGAGAAGGCCGTTGTGGCATCTTTTGAACAGAAGGGAGGAATCTCTTACCCTTTCAGTATTTATGGTGAGGGGGATCTTCTCTCCTACCGTTTCTTTGCCGGCCCGAAGGAATATAAGATCCTCAAGAATGAAGGACTGATCGATGTGATCAATTTCGGTTTTTTTGGTTTTCTGGCCAAACCGATGTTTTTTATTCTCAAATGGATCTACGGGGTGGTCAGAAATTACGGTGTGGCGATTATCCTTTTGACCTCTTTTATTAAGCTGATCTTTGCTCCCTTGACGCACAAACAGCAAAAATCGATGCAGGAGATGCAGAAGCTCCAACCGGAGATCAGTGCCATTCGGGAAAAGTACAAGAAGGACCCCCAGGTCATGAACCGGGAGATCATGGCCCTCTATAAGCAATACAAGGTCAATCCGGCTTCGGGATGTCTTCCTCTGGTAATTCAGATCCCTGTTTTTTTCGCCCTCTATAACGTTTTGCTCAATGCTATCGAGTTGCGGCAGGCACCGTTTCTCTATATCCATGATCTCTCTGCTGCGGATACCCTTTTCGGGCATATCGGGGGATTTGCCGTCGGTCCTCTTCCGCTGTTGATGGGGGTCACCATGTTTTTGCAGCAGAAGATGACACCCACCGCCATGGATCCGAAGCAAGCCAAAATGTTTCAATATATGCCAATAATTTTTACCTTTATGTTTTTGAATTTTCCATCGGGACTCGTTCTTTACTGGCTGGTAAACAATGTATTGACCATTGCTCAGCAACTCTATATTAATCAACAGAAAAAGTCCGTTCCGGCATAATGGGTCTTGCGATAGTATACACATCGGTTTTGGAGGTTTGAAGAATGGAAAGATCAGTGGAGATGGAAGCTCGCACCCTTGAGGAGGCCACCAGTAATGCCCTGCGTTCTTTGGGTGCAAATCGGGAAGAAGTTGAAATTAAGGTACTCGACGACGGAAAGACCGGTTTCCTTGGATTCGGTTCACGGCTGGCCAAGATTCGGGTGACGCTGAAGGAGGCTGAGAAGGCAGCGGTTGCTACCGCAGCGGAAGTGGTTCCCGAAACGCACGAGAAAGAAGATGTGGCGGCAGCGGAGAAGACGGTTGCAGCCGTATCCCCTCAGGAGGAGCTGAAGGAGAAGGTCGAAGTTGATTCCGAACTGGCGAAGGAACTTCTGTCCGGCATGATCGACCATATGAAGATGGAGGGAACGATTGAGTCACGATTGCGGGACGAACGGATTTATATGAATGTCGTCGGAAAGGATTCAGGCATCCTGATCGGTAAAGGGGGGCAGACCCTTGAGGCGATACAGTATCTGATCAATCTCATGTACAGCAAGAAGACAAAATCCCGGGCCGGTATCATCGTGGACGTGGAGGAATATAAGATCCGAAGGGAGAAAAAGCTTCAGGCCATTGCCTTGGAAGCCCGGAATAAGGTGGTCAAGAGCAGAAAACCTTTTTCCACTTCCCCATTGTCATCGCAGGATCGGCGCATCATTCATATTACCCTTCAAGACGACAAGGAGGTCAAAACCGTCAGTCGCGGGGACGGGATTTTGAAGAAGGTGATCGTTCTTCCAAAATCGTAGGACGGGAAAACAGAAGTTTCAGCCGGGAGGGGACGGGTTTTATTGAAAGAGGCGGGGAGATTCCTCGCCTTTTTTTGCTCCATGGGCAGAAAATCATGACAGCAAATCTATCAGATCAAGATACCATCTGTTCCATCTCCACGCCGCCCGGTCAGGGGGGGATCGGGATTGTCCGAATCAGTGGATCTCAGGCGCTTCACCTGGCGAGGAAGGTCTTTATCGACGGGACGGAACAGTGCCTCACGCAGGGGAATGGATATAAGATCCGTTATGGAAAAATCATCGATCCCGTCACCCGGACCGTCGTGGATGAAGTCCTGCTGACGGTGATGCGGGCGCCGAAGACCTATACCCGTGAGGACATCGTGGAGATCAACTGTCATGCCGGGACAGTGGTTGTCCGAAGGATCATGGAGATGATGGTTTCTCTCGGTGCAAGGCCTGCGGAGCCGGGAGAATTTACAAAACGGGCCTATTTAAATGGCCGCATCGACCTGGCCCAGGCCGAAGCGGTCATGTCCCTCATTGCTGCAAAGAATGATACGGCCCTCCGGGTTGCCGTCCAGCAGTTGGGGGGAGAACTATCACTCCGAATGAAGGAAATGAAGGATAAACTCCTCCAACTTCTGGCGGAAGTGGAGGTCTCCATCGATTTTTCCGAAGAGGACTACGACCCGATGTCGCCTGCAACCCTGGAGAGAAAGGTCCGGGAAGTCCTGGACGAGATCGGTGGTCTTATTGAAACCGGCAGGGAGGGAAAACTCATTGAAGAGGGGGTGGTCACGGCGATTATCGGTAAGGCGAATGTCGGGAAATCGAGCCTCCTAAACCGTCTCCTCAGGGAAGATCGTGCCATCGTTACCCCATTCCCCGGCACAACCCGTGACGTAATCGAATCGACCGCCAATATAGAGGGGATTCCTTTCTGTTTTCTCGATACGGCCGGATTCAGGAACTCCGTGGATCCCGTGGAGAAAGAGGGGATACGGAGAAGTCGTAGCTCCATCGAAAAGGCCGACCTGATACTCATACTCTTCGACCTCTCCCGGCGGCCCGACGAAGAGGACCGGGAAATCGCCCGGCTGACCCGGGGCAAAGAGGTGGTTCTGATCTTTAACAAGAAAGATCTTGTAGAGGATGAAAACAAAGAAATTGATCAATATAAAGAATTAATAGAATATATATCACCAAAATTAATTGTAAACACGTGTTTGTTAGACGTAAACGGAGTAGATGCTCTTAAAACAGCCTTGTCCTCACTGGTTTTTCAGGGAAAGAGCGGATTCAGTGAATCGGTCATCGTGACACAGAGCCGGCACCTGCATGCTCTGAGGGAAGCGAGAGAGGCCTTAAATCGGGTGGTTAAGCACGCACGAGAAGGGATGTCCGAGGAATTTCTGAGTCTCGATTTGAGGGAGTCCCTTGATGCGGTCGGTCG